>DASYBN010000362.1:0-7628 GCA_036500785.1 Acidobacteriaceae bacterium | reverse complement strand
TCCTCGGCACACCGATCGACGACAACGTTGCCAACCTCATCATCGCGCAGCTTCTCTTCCTCTCGGGCGAGGACCCCGAAAAGGACATCCAGCTCTATATCAACTCGCCGGGCGGCTCCATCTCCGCCGGTCTCGCGATCTATGACACGATGCAGTACATCAAGAACGATGTCGTGACCTTCTGCATTGGCCAGGCCGCGTCGATGGGCGCGTTCCTGCTGATGGCCGGCAAAAAAGGCAAGCGGTTCACGCTGCCCAACTCGCGCATCCTGATTCACCAGCCGTCGATGGGCGGTCTGCAGGGACAGGCAACGGATATCGACATCCACGCGCGCGAGATCCTGCGCATCCGCGAGCTCACCAACAAGCTGATGGCGCTGAACACCGGCCAGCCGCTGGAGCGCATCGAACGCGACGTCGAGCGCGACTTCATCATGACGCCGCAGCAGGCCAAGGAATACGGCATTATCGACGACATCATCGACCGTCCGCGCACCTAGCGTTCGGTGGTCCGCATCACAATAGGCGTCGGCTTCGGCCGGCGCCATTTTATTTGCACGTTCCTTGCATCGCATCCTCGGCGACGCTCATCCATTCCGTAGACGGTTCGACGCCTGTCGAACAGTAGTGCGTCAACCTCAGGAGATTCTCTTATGCCTACCCTGCTTCATCTCGATGTCAGCCCGCGCGGCGACTACTCCGTTTCGCGTCACCTCTCGAAGTCAGTCGCCGAGCAGTGGAAGAAGAACAATCCCGGCGGCAAGGTCATCTACCGCGACCTCTCCGTGAAGCCGCTTCCCTTCGTCGATCTGCCCTGGATTGCCGCGGCCTATTCGACGCCCGACCAGCACACGCCCGAGCAGAAGGCCGCGATCGCCGTCTCCAATGAGCTAGTCGACGAAGTGCTCGCCGCCGACGAGATCCTCATCGGCAGCCCCATGTTCAACTTCAACCTGCCGGCCGCGCTGAAGGGCTGGGTGGATCACATTGTTCGCCTCGGCCGCACCTTCAATGAGAAGTACGAAGGCCTCGCCACCGGCAAGAAAGCGCGCATCGCGATGGCGAGCATGGGCACGTACGGCCCCGGCGCCTATATGGAAAAAGCGGACTTTTTCTCGCCGTACATCCGCTTTATCCTCGGCTTCATCGGCATCAAGGACGTGGAAATCTATCTCGCCGGCGGAACGAGTGCGATCAACCAGGGCACCACGACGCTGGAGCAGTACCTCGCGGAGCACACGTCCCAGGCCATTCAACACCTGTCCAAGTAGCGCCTGTTCTGTAACCTGCGGCTACAAGTTCGAGGCCGTGCTTCCTAAGCGCGGCCTCGTGACGCTTCCCCCCTTTGCGCCTGCCCCGTATCGGTTTCGACACCCGTACTCAAGTAACCTACCTATGGCGCGGAGGTGACGTTTGCACTCTCGTGTCCGGTGTAGACTGAGGTGGTTGGTATGAGTCTCCGCGCTCTCCCCGGCGGCGGTGCTCTAAGGAGCTGCTCTCGTATATGAAGACCTCTCGGGGCTCGGACGATTCTCTTCGCTGCTCGTTTTGCCATAAGTCGCAGGACGCGGTGGCCAAGCTCATTTCATCTCCCTCGGACTATCCCCGGGCCTACATCTGCGACGAGTGCGTCGGGGTCTGCAACTCCATCCTGGAAGATGACAAGAGCGAAGCGCAGCCCGGTTCGGCGCCCGCGCACCTGCCCAAGCCCGCCGAGGTGAAAGCGTTCCTCGACGAGTACATCATCGGGCAGGACACCACCAAGAAGAAGCTCGCCGTCGCGGTTTACAACCACTACAAGCGCATCCAGATGAACCGCGCGCGTACCAATGACGTTGAGCTAGCGAAATCCAACATCCTTCTGGTCGGTCCCACCGGCTCGGGCAAGACCCTTATGGCCCAGACGCTCGCGAAGATGCTGGACGTTCCCTTCGCGATCGTTGACGCCACGACGCTCACTGAGGCAGGCTACGTCGGCGAAGACGTCGAGAACATCATCCTCAAGCTGCTGCAGGCCGCCGACGGCGACGTGGCGCGCGCACAGTCCGGCATCATCTACATCGACGAGATCGATAAGATCGGCCGCAAGGACGAGAACCCGTCCATCACTCGCGACGTCTCCGGCGAGGGCGTGCAGCAGGCGCTGCTCAAGCTGCTCGAAGGCACGGTCGCGAATGTTCCGCCGCAGGGCGGACGCAAGCACCCGCACCAGGAGTTCACGGTCGTCGATACGACCAACATCCTGTTCATCTGCGGCGGGGCGTTTGTAGGACTCGAAAAGATCATTGCGCGCCGGATCGGCAAGAAGGCGCTTGGTTTCAAGGCAATCTCTGAGGGCGACGCGAACGGCGGCGCCGAGATCACACCGATCCGCGCGCAGCGCGACACCGAACTGCTCCGGCAGGCTGAACCTCAGGATCTGCTGAAGTATGGCCTCATCCCCGAGTTCATCGGCCGTCTGCCGGTCCTCGGCATTCTCGATGAGCTCGACGAGGCCGCTCTGATCGACATTCTCACCCGTCCGCGCAACGCCATCCTCAAGCAGTACGCCAAGCTCTTCGAGTATGAGGGTGTAAAGGTTACCTGGACCGACGAGGCTGCCCGCTCTATCGCCCGCGAGGCGCTGCAGCGCAAGGTCGGCGCGCGCGGTCTGCGCATGATCCTCGAAGAACTCATGCTTGACCTCATGTATCACGTCCCTGGCAACAAGAAGGTGAAGGAACTGATCATCACCGACGAAATGGTCAAGAGCCGCGACATCACCCTTCCGGTCATCCTCGAGAAGGCCGGCTGAGCCGCAACCAGTCCCGAGCGGGCGGCCAATCGGCCGTCCGCTTTGTTCTTCCCTCCTTTTCTTCCCAAACACGAAACTCTGGTCTCCGGCAGGGGTTCTTAGTTCCGTACCATTCTTTGCACAAGCCGAACATACTGCGACTCCTCAGCCATAGACGCTCCCTCTAAAGCGCGTACAATTCCCACCAAAGCCCGGTCTCGCATCGTTTGGCGGGCCCTGGACGTCTAATCGGGAGACCCATGAATCAGGACGACAGAGACATTTTGAACGGAACGCAACGCAAGCTCCCGATGATGCCCATCCGCGAGATGGTGATCTTCCCGCACATGATGGCGCCGTTTGTTGTTGGCCGCGAATCGTCGGTGCGGGCGCTCGAGGAGGCTCTCAACGGCGACCGCAAGATCTTCCTCGCCACGCAGCATGACGCCTCGGTCGATGAGCCCACCGCGGACGACATCTACCCCGTCGGCACCATCGGAAGCATCGTGCAGTCGGTGCGCATGCCCGATGGCAACATCAAGGTCCTCGTCGAAGGTGTCGAGCGCGCCCGCGCCACCGAGGTCAATGACGACGACGGCTTCTTCGTCGCCACAGTGCGCACCTCGCGCGCCGAGCTTCAGCCGACGCCGCAGACCGAGCAGCTTGTCGCTCGCGTACACCAGCTCTTTGAGCAGTACTCCAAGCTCCAGCAGTCGCTCAATCAGGAGACCGCCGCAGCGCTCCGCACCGATGAGCCCGCAAAGCTCGCCGACGTGATCGCCGCCAACATGCCATTGAGCGTCGAGGAGAAGCAGCAGATCCTCGAGGTGTTCGATCCGGAAGTCCGGCTCTCGCGCATCGCCGACACGCTCGACATTGCCATCGAAAAGCTGAACGTCGATCGCACGATCCAGTCGCGCGTCAAGCGCCAGATGGAGCGCGCCCAGAAGGAGTACTACCTCAACGAAAAGATCAAGGCCATCCAGAAGGAGCTCGGCCGCGGCGAGAAGTCGGAGTTCGATGAGCTGAAGAAGCGCATTGAAGATGCCGGCATGCCCGCCGAGGTGAAGGAGAAGGCAATCCAGGAGCTGAAGAAGCTCGAGGCGATGCCTCCGATGTCGGCCGAGTCCACTGTCTCGCGCAACTATCTCGACTGGCTCCTGGCCGTGCCGTGGAAGAAGCGGTCTAAAGAAATCCGTTCGATCGATAACGCTGAGCAGGTCCTCAATGAAGACCACTACGGCCTGGAGAAGATCAAGGAGCGCATCCTCGAATTTCTCGCTGTGCGCCAGCTCGTCAAGAATCCGAAGGGCTCGATCCTCTGCTTCGTCGGGCCTCCGGGCGTCGGCAAGACGTCGCTTGGTATGTCGATTGCCAAGGCCACTGGCCGCAAGTTCGTGCGACTCTCGCTCGGCGGCATCCGCGACGAGGCCGAGATTCGCGGGCACCGCCGCACCTACATCGGCGCGCTTCCCGGACAGATCATCCAGTCGATGAAGAAGGCCGGCACCAAGAATCCGGTCATCATGCTCGACGAGATCGACAAGATGGCTTCGGACTTCCGCGGCGACCCGGCCAGCGCCCTGCTCGAGGTGCTCGATCCCGAGCAGAACAACACCTTCCAGGACCATTACCTCGACGTCGAATACGACCTCTCACAGGTGCTCTTCGTCGCGACCGCCAACGTTCTTCACACCATTCCCGGCCCGCTGCAGGACCGGATGGAGATCCTGCGCCTCACCGGTTACACCGAGCTCGAGAAGCTGGAGATCGCGCGCCAGTACCTCGTGCGCAAGCAGCGCGAAGCCACCGGCCTCACTGAAGGGCAGGTCAGCTTCACCGACGACTCTCTGCGCGAGATCATCCGTCACTACACGCGCGAGTCGGGCGTGCGCAATCTCGAACGTGAGATCGGCAACGTCTGCCGCAAGGTCACGCGTCGCGTCGTCAAGGATTCCACGCACATAGAGAAGGTCACTTCGGCAACGCTGGAAGACCTGCTCGGTGTAGCCAAGTTCCGCGACTCGCACGTGCACGAGAAGAACGAGATCGGCCTTGTCACCGGCCTGGCGTGGACTGAGGTCGGCGGCTCGATCCTCCAGACCGAAGTCCAGGTGCTCGACGGCAAGGGCAAGATGACGGCTACAGGCCAACTTGGTGATGTTATGCAGGAGTCCGCGCAGGCGGCGCTCACCTACATCCGCTCACGCTCACATCACCTCGGCTTGCCGCGCGACTTCTACCGCAACATCGACGTGCATATTCACGTACCCGAGGGCGCCATACCCAAGGACGGCCCCTCTGCCGGCATCACACTCGCCACTGCACTCGCCTCCGCGCTGACCAAGATTGAGGTGCGGCGGGACGTTGCGATGACCGGCGAGATCACGCTGCGCGGCAAGGTCCTGCCGATCGGCGGCCTCAAAGAGAAGCTGCTCGCGGCGCATCGCGCCGGCATCTTCGAAGCTATTCTTCCGGCCGAAAACAAGCGCGATCTAGCCGATCTTCCCGAGCTCATCAAGAGCTCGATGAAGCTCCACTGGGTCGAGACCATGGACGAGGTGCTGGAGTTCGCGCTTGCCGCGAAGCTCCCGCGACTCACCGAGGAGACGCCGGAGGCCCTTGCTGCGAAGGCCCCGCTCCCGCCGCCTGTGCAGGAGCAGCCCCACAACGTTGCGCGTCAGTAATCATCACCCGAGACCCTGACGGCGGCTGCAGCGTTACGCTGCAGCCGTTTTCATTTGGGAATTGGGACTCAGGCTTTCCTGCCGGTGAAAAAGTGCGCGATCAGGGAGATAACCGCCAGAATGATCAAAACGTGAATGAAGAACCCTGTGATGTGAACAGCAAAGAACAACACTACCCAAAGAATCGCGAGAATCGCCGCCACCGCTAGAAACATCTCTCACCTCGTTTTTGTTGGCAGCTCGACCGGATCACCTCCCGGCACCTGCCCCGCTTATGAGAGACATTTCGCCGCTTTGCGGTTGCTCGCTCCTTCCCGCAACTCTTCTCACGCAATGAGATAACGGCCAGATGAGGATCCGCATCTATCTGCCCCAGAGCATCACGACGCTCACCTTGGAGGCACGACCTTGCTTCTCATCATCATCATTCTGCTGGTCCTGATGTTTGCGACCTTTCCTGCTTACCCCTACTCGCGCAGCTGGGGCTACTATCCGGCGGGCGGCCTGGGCACCATCCTTCTGATCATCGTCATTCTCTGGCTGCTGCACGTTATCTGACCCACGCCATACGGGACCCGCACGAACAGGCCGGCTCGCGAAGCCGGCCGCTTTGAGTACGATAGAGGGGCGCGTTCCGGCGCGCCCTTTTCTTATGCCCGCTACGCCCGCCACACCCTCCAGCCTTCGCCTCAGTGAGCTCGCGCCCGGCCTCGTCCAGTCGGAGATCCGCGCCATGACCGTCGCCTGTTCGGACGTCGGCGGCATCAACCTCGCACAGGGGGTCTGCGACACCGACCCGCCGCATCCCGTGGTCGAGGCTGCGCTCCAGGCCATCCGGGACGGCCACAACATCTACGTTCGCCTCGACGGCATCACCGTCCTGCGTGAGGCGATCGCTCAGAAGCTGGCGAGCTTCAACGGGATCGAAGCCGACCCGAACGCGAACGTCCTCGTCACCAGCGGAGCTACCGGCGCATTGCATGCCGCGCTGCTCGCCCTGCTCGATCCCGGCGACGAGTGCATCGTCTTCGAGCCTTTCTACGGCTATCACACCGCAACGCTCAACTCGCAGCGCGTGAAGCCAGTGATTGTTCCGCTCGCGCAGCCCGACTGGACGCTCGACCTCGACCTGCTCCGCGCCTCCATCACACCGCGCACGCGCGGGATCATTCTCAACACACCGGCGAATCCTTCAGGCAAGGTCTTCAGCCGTGCGGAGCTTGAGGCCATCGCGCAGATCGCGCTCGAGAACGATCTCTTCGTCTTCACCGATGAGATTTACGAGTACTTCCTTTATGACGGCGAGCGCCACATCTCACTCGCCACTCTTCCGGGCATGGCCGAGCGCACGATCACCATCTCCGGGTTTTCCAAGACGTTTTCGATCACGGGCTGGCGCCTCGGCTATCTCTCCGCCTCTGAGCGATGGATTCCCGCCATCGGCTACTTCCACGACCTGACCTACGTTTGCGCGCCCTCGCCGTTTCAGCACGCCGCCGCTGCCGGTCTGCTCCAGCTTCCGCAGAGCTTCTATCACGAGCTTTCGGCTGAGTACCAAGGCAAGCGGGACACCTTCTGCGCCGCTCTCAACCGCGCCGGGCTCACGCCTTCGATTCCCACCGGAGCCTACTATGTTCTCGCCGACGCCTCGCGCATTCCGGGGGCGAACAGCAAGGCCAAAGCCCGCCAGCTGCTCGCCTCGACAGGCCTTGCGGCCGTGGCCGGAGCAGCGTTCTTCGGGCCGGACGAGCACGGCCGCAGCCGCGGCGACCACCTGCTCCGCTTCTGCTTCGCCAAGAAGGATGAGGACCTGGCCAAAGCCTGCCGCAGGCTGGACGCCTATCAGCGCTGACCGTGAGCCGGTACCTGTTGCAGATTGCGCAACGTTACCGCGCCGTATCGCTGCCTAGCAGCCCTCGAGGGCCGACTCATCGTACGGCAGCGTGAGGAACCTGCGCTGACCGCAGCGGCCACCCGCAATCGACGGGATCAGCATCACCTCGTCGCCGTCCTCAAACTGATGCGCATCGCCGCCAAGGAAGCGGATGTCCTCGTCGTTCACGTAGACATTGATGAACTTGCGCAGGCTTCCGCTATCGTCCTTCACGTTCTGAGCCAGCGCGGGAAACTTCGCGTCAAACTCCTTGAGCAATCCCGGCAGGTTCTTC
>DASYBN010000361.1:0-6332 GCA_036500785.1 Acidobacteriaceae bacterium | reverse complement strand
GCGTGGGATGCCGTTCCTGTGCGTGCGCGCGGGCATCCGCGAGCAGTCGCTGCTGCGCGAGGGCCAGACGTGGAGCCTCGAGCTGCCGCGCAGCGCTGTCTCTGTCGGAGTGGAGCGCGACCTCAGCTTCGATCCGGTCTTCGCGCGCCACGGTCAGTTGATCGAGGACACCCTGCATCAGTTCCGCCCTCAGGTGATTCACATCACCGGCCCCAGCGAGCTGGGGATCTTCGGCGCGTACTTTGCGTGGAAGCTGAACGTGCCGCTCGCGGCGAGCTGGCACACGAACGTGCACGAGTATGCAGCGCGCAGGTTGCGCTGGTTGTCGCGGCATCTTGGAGCGGCGGGCCACGTCCTGCAAGAGTGGGCCGAGGCCGGAAGCTTCGAAGCCGCGACACGTCTTTACGGCCTCGCGCAAGTGCTCTACGCGCCCAATCCTCCGCTGTGCGCTCTGCTGGAGCAGAAGATCGGACGCCCGTGCCACCTGATGCAGCGCGGTGTCGACACGCAGATGTTCTCGCCGGCGAAGCGCACACGCAGCGACGAAAGGCAGCAGCCGGTGCTCGGCTACGTCGGGCGGCTCTCAGCGGAGAAGAATGTCGAGCTGCTGCCACCCATTAATGCGAAGCTGAAGGCGATGGGCATATCGCCGCGATGGATGATCGTGGGCCACGGCGCGGATGAGCAGCTGCTGCGCAACGCGCTGGGCGATGCGGCCATGGCAGGCGTGCTGCGCGGCGAAGCGCTGGCCGACGCCTACGCAAACATGGACCTGCTGGTCTTCCCGTCGCATACTGACACCTTCGGCAACGTTGTGCTGGAGGCGCTGGCGAGCGGTGTGCCCGCCGTGGTGACGCCGCACGGCGGACCGGCGCACATTGTGCGCGACGGCGCAACCGGGCGTGTGGCCTGTGATGAGCAGTTTGCCTCCGCGATCGCGGGGCTGCTGCAGCCCGCGCAGAAGCTCGACGCCATGCGCGCAGCGGCGCGCGAGTATGCGCTCGGCTGCTCGTGGGACGCGGTGTTCGAGCGCGTCGTCGCGGCGTATCCCGTCGCGCGTCAGTAGTGGTAGAGCTCACCCACGTACACGCTGTGCGGCGAGAGGCGCAGCGCCCGTGTGGGCTGTGCCATGTGATCGAGGTGCCGCGAGGTGAGCAGCGGCCGAACCGTGCCCGCACCGATGTGCAGGCGCGCGAGATCGGCAGTCAACGAAAGCTCGATCGGATGATCGGTGAGGTTGCACGCGACGATCACCGACGCGACGGTGCGCGCGCCTGCGGGTGCTCGGCGCAGCCACACGAGCGCGCCTTCGCTGTCGTGATTCAGGAACGAGACCGAGCCGGAGCGAAGCGTCGCATTGCTGGAGTGCAGATCGATCACGCGGCGGTAGAAGTTCAGCAGCGAGTCGGGATCAGTGTCTTCAACCGCCACGTTGGCGGTTTTTTCCGAAGTGCTCTCGGGGCCTTCCGATGCGAGAGGCCGCGTGCTGAAGCCGGGCAGCGTGTCGGGATTCACGGGCGGCGGCGCACTCTCGGTATTCAGCGCAACGCTGGGCATGCTGGGCCGCGAGCCCATCACCGACGGCGACGGGGGCCGAACATACGGGTGATACGTCCCGTAGACCTCCTCCTTCGGCTTGGCTTCCGTGACAGGCTGCGGGTGCGTGATGTTCGACGGCGTCCAGCGCATCACCGGCGATGACGCGGTGCGCGGCAGCCCGATCTCCTGCCCGTACGTGAGCCCCACCGCGCCGCGTGAGCTGAGAAACAGCGCGGCGAGGATGCGTTCGTTCGCCGGCTGCGGCGCGGGGAAGGGCGAGATCTCGAGCAGAGGTTCGCCCGCATCCGGCGAGTTCGCCAGAACGAGCCGCGTGCGCAGCGTTGCAGCATCCCACGGCGAGGCATCGACCGTGCCATCGACGAGCTGGGGTCCACTGCTCCGTGATGAAATGCGAGGCGAGTTCGACGCAGCTGCATCCACCGCGGGCGAATCTCCGGTGATGACGATGCGCTCGCCTGGGAAGCTGTCCGCAACCGAGCGAAGCTGCTGGATGAGCGAGACGGCGCTCTGGAAGTTCGAGCGCGACGCGATGACGCTGAGCAGCGACGAAGGCACGTACACTCCGGCGACGCCGCGGCGCAGCCACATGCGCGCCTCGGACAACGCCTGCTCGCCCGTTGGCGCTTGCGTGCTCTGCTGCCCGAGCTGCACGAGGATGCGAATGTGATGGCGGCTCGCATCGCTCAGCAGGTCGTCGAAACCGGCGTCGTTGGTGTGCGAATCCATCAGCACAGCGTCAACACCGATGGACTGCAGGTAGTCGAGCCGCAGCGCGAGCCCGCGCAGGTCGCCGCTGCCGTCGCCGTCCGAGTCCTGGAACGATTGCGGGTCCACGCGATAGAGCACCGCTGACTGCCACCACGTCTGCGAGCTGAGCCCGGAGCCCGCCCATCCGGGACGCGCGAGCGTCTGCGCCGACACCGCCCCGGAGAGCAGAAGCAACGGAATGAGTGGGGAGCTTCGCCGGAGGCGGGGAAACCGATCAGGGGAGCGATGGCGCAGAGGCCAGAACGAGATCCGCATACACAAAGCCGTCGCGCTCGACCGTCTCGCCGCGCCGTACCTCGATGCTACGCGAGCCGCCGCCATGCGCAAACATCGGTCCCGCGCTGACGAAGGTGTGGAACTCGCCGCGCTCGCCGCACGGGTCGGCAGAGGCGGGCAGATCGGCGAGCAGGGATGCGTCAAACAACCGGCCGGCGAAGCTTGCGTCGAGGTGACGAGGATCGACGCACACGAGATGCGCGCGCAGCCCGGCCGCGATCATCTCGCGCGCAAGCTGGTCCGTCGGAATCTGCCAGCAGGGAAAGAGCGGCTCAAGTCCTGTCGGCGCCAGCTTCGCCTCGCGGTAGGCGCGGATGTCTTCAAGGAACAGATCGCCGAACGCGACAGCATCGATGCGCTCCGTGATGGCGTGCGCGCAGGCAGCGGACATCGCAGCCTCGTACTGATCCTTCGAGCACGGCCACGGCAGGGGCACGGGCCAGAGCGGAAGACCGGCGGCCTCGGCCTGCTCGCGGAGAAGCTGCTCGCGGAAGCCATGCATGGCCACGCGGCCGAAGTGCGTGTTGATGGTGGTGAGTAGACCGGCGACTTCGATCTGCGGATCCTGCCGCAGCAGATGCAGCGTCCACGCGCTATCCTTCCCGCCCGACCAGCTCAGGAGAACTCGCTTGCGCGCCATCGTTACTTGCCGAGATACGTGCGGTAGCGCGTCTCGACCACGCCGGTGTTCCGCGCGAGGTTCAGCTTGGCGACGTTGTACTGATAGAGCGCCTGCACCAGCTGCGCCTGCGCTGAAGTGACAGAGGCCTGTGCGTCGACCACCGCGAGATTGTCCTCAACACCGGCGAAGAAGCGGTCGCGCTCGTCGGAGAGCTCCTGCTGCGCGAGCTGCACATTGCTCTGGCCCACCTTGACGAGCTGATCGGCCGCCTCGACATCGAGCATGGACGCGCGAATCTGCGCGTCGATCGTCACGCGGAGGTCCGCCTCGCGCTGATGCAGCGCGGTGAGCTCCGCGTTGACCTGGTCTTCCTCGCCGCGCTGCTCCGCCTCGCGGAAGATCGGGAACTTCAGGCTGCCCTGCGCCGTGAAGACGCCATGATAAAGACCGGTAGTCTCACCCAGCACGCCGTAGAAGCCGTTGAACGCGACCGTCGGCAGACGCTGGTAGCGCACCGCGCGCAGCTCGCGCTCGGCGACAAGCACCTGCGCCTGCAGACTGAGGAGGTCCTTGCGGTGACGATAGGCGGTGTCCTTCGCGCGGTCGAGGTCCATATCGTTGAACTCGGCGAACGGCGCGGTGTCTGTAAGTTCGAGCCTCTGGTCCGCGGGCAGGCCCATAATGCGGTTGAGCTGAATGATGTCCTTCGCCAGCTGATTCTGCGCGGCAATGGTGGACTGCTGGCGCTCCTGGTACGTCACCTGCCCGCGCAACTGATCGAGGCTCGTGCCCGCGCCGGCCTTGAGGCGCTGCGTGGCCTGGCTCAAGAGTGTCCGCGCGGCGAGCTCCTGCGCCTGCGCATTCGCGATCGTGGTCTGGTCGGCGAGCACCTGCAGGTACGCCTCGCCCACGGCGAGCACGAGATCGCCGCGGCCGGTCAGCACATCGAGATCGACAACCTCGCCCTCACGCTTCGATCCCTGGTACAGCTCCCACGCAGGCAGGTTGAAGAGATCCTGGTCCGCGCTCAGCATCGCCTGTGTCACGTGGACCTTCACGATCGTAGGGAAGGTTGACGCGTCGATTCCCAGCTGCGAGAAGAGGCTTCCGTTAGCGGATGGATTGAAGCCCAGAGCGGCGAGGTTGATCTCCTCGGTCAAGGTCGAGCCGGTCGCGCGCAGCGAGGGCAGCAGCGCGTTCACCGCAGCCAGCTGCTCGCCTCGCACGATCTTCAGCTTGGCGCGGTCAGAGACCAGGCGGAGATTGCGCTCGAGCGCAAGGGAGATGGCGTCGTCGAGCGAGAGCGGCAGCGTCTCATCCGCAGCCTGCTCGATCCGAACGCCGCCCGGGCCGGCGACGGCCGACGGCGCCTTGAACGTGAAGCCCGATCCCGCCGGCTTGCCGAGTGCCTCGTCCTGCTGCGAGAGCAGCAGCGCGCTCGGTGCCGAGGGAAGGTTCTGCTTCTCCGGTTTGCTGTGCTTGTCGTGCGTGGCCGAGGGGTGCTGGCTGGCGGAGTCGGCCGGTGCCTGCGCGGTTGCGCACGCCGCGCACAGCAGCGCAGCCGCAACCGCGGCAACAGAAACTCGGCGGACCCGGTCACGCCGGGAGCTGAAGGTGGGCTCGTTCACTGTCAGTATTAGAGTGTCTCGCATCGCGCGGGGATGCGAAAAGCTGTGCCCCAAGCTCTTGGTTTTGCCGGCAAATCCCGCAAGCCGGCGCCGAGGCTGTTGGTTATCAGCCGGCGTTCAGCTGGCGGGCGGCGTCCTCCAGGGTGCGAGCCGTCGAAGGCTTCCAGTCGGTCTTCACATCGTCCTCCTGCTGGCCGATGGTGTGGAACAGGAGCGCGTGGCCGCCGATGTGCACGTGCGTGTCGGTGATCTGCCAATGGCCGTCGCCGACCATGCGCCGCTCCACGTCAAACGTGCCGCCCCGGTCCAGCTTGCCCAGGATTCCCCAGCCGATTCGGACGTCATCGCTAAGCTTGCCTTTCAGCGTGCGGATGCGATTTCCGTCTTTCACAATGATCATCTGCCCTTCCATGATGCCCATCACTCGGGACTGCATATCGGGTGGATCGAAATTCGGATTGGGGCGAAAGTTGAGCGTGACGAGCTCCCCGTCGGCATTGGCCCGGGTCCAGAGGAAGGCGTTGGGCAGCATCTTGAGCAGCTCCTCCGCCTGGGCGTCGTCATGGTTGGACGCATGACGTGCCTTGGCCTGCGCGCTCGGGTCATGAACGTAGTTCTGAATGCGGCGCGTCTCGTTGGCGGCGGCGTCCGGGCTGAGCGGATGCCCATTCAGCTCGATCAGCCGGCGCAGCGAGCCCTGCGGCGTCTCGATCGTCTGGTAGACGGCGTTCCTGCCGTCGGTGATGTCATTCTCGCGGTACTCCCAGACGCTCTTGTCGGTCCGGTTGGCCTGGAGTTCGGAGGCTCCAGCTTGCCGGACAAGTTCGACGGCGCCAGGGTCAGAGCCCTGCGGCTGCGTCGCGTGAACGGTGGATCCGAAAACAAATGCCGCAACCCCAACTGACAGAAAAAGCTGCTTGAGCCTTACACCGCGATGCATACACCTCATCCTACGTGGTTTGGATGCAAACGACATGAGAGGAGAATGGGCCTCAGTAACGTACGGCAACAAAGCCGTTACTCGGGAACGATCTTCACGAAGATGCCGTCGGGCAGCCGCGCCTCGCCGAGCAGGTGCACAACGCCGTCGCGCGTAAATCCGCGCAGCATTGGGGGCCGCGCATCCGGGTGCTTTGGATACGGCGTCGCCCGCTTCTCGCGCTTCGGCTCCGCAGGCGCACTGCTCTCTTCCCCGCCCTGCTCGCGAGCTGCCTGACGAGCCGGCTGCCGTCCCATGCCGCGATCCATCGCCTCATTCGCCAGCCGGTCGGCGTCTTTGTTCTTGTGGCGCAGCGCGTGCGTGATCTGAAACTCCTCAAGCTGCGCGATGCGCGCGCGGGCCTCGGTCCACAGCGGCTTCAGGTCCGGCGAGTTCACCTTGTACCTGCCCTGAATCTGCTTCACCATCAGCTCGGAATCGGAGACCACCCGCAGCCGCCGATAGCCATGCTCGAGCGCCCAGGCCAGCACGCCCAGCA
>DASYBN010000360.1:0-11376 GCA_036500785.1 Acidobacteriaceae bacterium | reverse complement strand
TACACCGGGATTCTGATCGACGACCTGATCTCCAAGGGCACCGACGAGCCGTACCGGATGTTCACGTCGCGCGCCGAGTTCCGCCTGCACCTGCGCATCGATAACGCCGATACGCGTCTGACGCCGCATGGCCGGCGGCTCGGCCTCATCGACGACCGTGCATGGTCTGCGTTCGAAGCCAAACAGGCCCGGGCTGCCGCGTTTGCGAATCTGCTGGAGACGACGAGGCTGAATGAGGCGGAGGCGGCGATGCTCGCCGCGCTGTGGCCCGCGGATGGCGGTGCGTTGCCCGTGAAAGCCGACCGCCCCGTGCAGCTGCTCAAGCGGCCGCCGGTGACGACCGAGCTGCTGCTGGCGTCGCTGATGGATCGGCTGGAGACCGCGCCGGAGCTCGCACCGTGGGTGGCTGCGCTCCATGCGGTTGGGTATGCGGAGAGCCGCACGCTGCCGGCATGGGTGCGGAATGAGATGAAGACGGTCGAGACGTCGGTGAAATTTGCAGGCTACCTGGCCCAGCAGCAGCGCTCGATGGAGCGCCTGCGCCGTGACGAGGGGCGCGCGATTCCGGCGACGTTCGACTACACGATTGTCTCGGGCCTGTCGCGGGAGATGCAGGAGAAGCTCGGGCGGGTGCGGCCGTCGACCCTCGGGCAAGCGAGCCGTCTGCCCGGCGTCACGCCGGCGGCGCTGTCGCTGATTCAGTGCTTTCTGGAGATCCAGAGCCGCGGGGCGCAGGCGCCGCAGGCTCGGCGCAGCGCGTGAGTTCGGGGTCGCTCTGCGACCAAACACCGCGCTCTGCCGAGAGATAGCGTCATACCTCAAGTGGCACTTGAGGGTGGGGTTAACGCCTGTGGTTCACCCGTTCTGCAACTCGTTTCGACTGAACCAAAAGTTACTTACGGGCGTACCGTTTAACTCCCACAAAATATGCACCGCATACCCCGAAAGTGTCATATTCTCATCTCGGGCACCTAGTATGCGCAAAGCATCCCTCACTACCGGCCTCTTCCTTCTGCTGCTTCCCGTCCTGACCCCGGGCGCCATCGCGCAGGTCAAGAGCGTGCCGCAGCAGCCCCTCCAGCCAGTTACAGAGCACCTGCCCTACGCCTTCAGCAACTTTCCCTGGTGGAGCGACGCGCAGATTCGCGCCGAGCTGAAGCATCGCATTCCCAGCCTCGGTGACGAGGTTGGCCGGGGATCAGCGCAGGAGGCTCGCGTTCGTGACGAGCTCACGGCGATGTTGGCAGCAAAGGGAGTTCATGCGACGGTGGTGAGTGATGAGCCCTCGCAGGCGTCAGGCGCCGTCTCGGCGTTTCTCAAGACGCTGCCGTTCTTTATTCCGGGTGCGGCGCAGCGGCCGCACATTGTGTTCAGCATCTCCTCGCCGCAGATCCTGGTTGGCGGCGTAAACGTTGATTCCTCGCCCGAAGGTGATCTGGTTGGGCGGGTCGCCCGCCAGATGGAGGGCAAGCCCTTTGATTCGAGCGCCGTTACGCTGCAGGCGCACCAGCTGGCCGAACCGCTGCAGCGGCACGGGTATCTCTCGGCAGAAGTTGTCGTAACGCCCGGCCATCCCATGCGTGTCGGCGACAACATTTATGTGCCGATGAAGGCAGAGATCTCGGCCGGCCCGCTGTATCACGTTGGCTTGATCTCAGCCGATGGTGGACCGCTGCTGCACGACCGCGATCTCTCCGGCTACTTCGACCTGCAGTCGGGTGAGGTTGCCACGCCGTATGCGTTCGACCGGCTCGAGAGCTCGATCATGACGGTGTATTTCCAGGCCGGCTATGCTTCGGTGCACTTCGCCGATAAGCCCGAGCTCGATCCGGAGCACGCGACGGCGAACTACCGGTTGGTGACGGTCACCGGACCGCAGTACCGGCTGCGCACGGTAACAGTGCGAAATCTTTCGCCCGCGCAGGAGGCCGAGGTCCGCAACCTGCTCGCGCTCGCTCCCGGCGACGTTTACGACCAGATTGCCATCGACGAGCTGCATGCCAAGGTGCAGGAGAGCGCAAATCTCAAGGGTCTCGATTATTCGTTTGCGCCGCAGACCGATCGCAACCTGAACGTGATCGATCTTACGATCGACTTCTTCAAGGACACGGCGCAGTCGTCGCTGTAATTCAGAGAGTAGACAGTAGACAGTAGAGCGCCATAGCAGAGAGCAAGATTCGCAGAAAACAAAAGCGCTACGGCCGAGGCCGTAGCGCTTTTCTATTTGTCTTCGCTGCTGACTTAGTGGTTGAAGTTGACCTCTTCCTGTTCCTCCGCGCCGTAGCGGCGCAGCAGGTTGGGGAGGTTCTGGCTGAAGGCAGCGCGCGGCATCACGACATCGCATCCGGCTTCGACGGCCTTTGCCTTCAGGTCGCCCTGCAGGTGCGAGAGGAATCCGATGACCGAGACCGACCGCTTCAACTTGGTCTTGAGCTTTGGAATCGTCGTCAGCGGCTTGGCGTTCGTGTTGTTCAGGTCGAACACGATCAGCGAGGGCTTATTCTCGTCCTCGCCGCTGGTCAGTTCGGCGAGCGCATCCTTATCGTTCTTCACGAAAGCCACCTTGACGCCAAGCTTGCGCGCGGTCTCGGTGATCTTCGCGGTGAGGAAGAGATCTTCGACGAACAGGTAGATGTGCGTCTGGGCGTCTTCGGGGATCGGCACCGGGCGCGGACCGGAGAAGTCCAGCGGCTGGTTGTCGCCCTGGTGACGATGCCGGCGGTGGCCGTGCAGCTGGATGGTGGACGGCGGAGCGTCGGCGTAGTTGGAATCGCCCGCGCGGTAGCTGTGGTCCATCGGACCGACGAAGCCTCGCTCCTTCTGGTGGCCACCCTTGTTCTTGCGCTTGAATCCGCCGACCAGGTTGCCGAAGTTGTCGGGCAGGCCCTGGCGATGGCCATTCCCGCCGCCGTAGCCGCCGTTTCCGTTGGAGTAGCCGCCGCCGTTTCCGCCGCCGTTATCGGAGCGGAACTCGTTGCCCGGATTGTCCTGGCGGGTGCGCCGTTCGCGGTCGCGGAACTTTTTCTTCCAGCGCTTGCCGCCCTGGCCCTGCTGCTGTTGCTGCTGGCCGCCCTGCGGCTGCGGACGTCGCGTGGGCGCCGTCGCGCCGGCTGCCAGCGCCAGGCTTTCGCCTTCCATCACGATCGTGGCCGCGGCTGCCGTCGAACCTGCGTCCTCGGTGGAACCGGCGAGACCGCCTTCGACGGTCGACGTGCCTGCGAGGAGCTTATTTTTCCGCTTGCGACGCCGGCGCCGGCTGCTCTTGCTCTGCCCCATACCGGGGGCTGAGGCGCTGCCACCAGCTTCGTTGCCTGCGCCGCCGTCGAACTCCTCGACCTCGAACCCATCTCCGCCGAACTGCTCCGGAGCGTCCACTACATTCTGTTCTGACATGGTTGTTGTTACTTCCCCTTACTTTTTCCTTGCCAAAGGCCCCGCGAAGACGGTTCCGAACTCTTCGGAGACGCGGCCCCGTGCCTCGCGCTGGTGTGATCCTTGGCGCGAGCCGCAGTCCGAACAGGAGAGTCTTCCGACGGTCTCAAATCCTGGCTCTTGGAACGGCTGTCTTGCTTACCTGGCGGCTGTGTTCATCGCCTGCGATCGTATTTTGCGATCGCACTGAAGAACTCCGCCGCAATCACTCGACCCACTCTTCAGGGGTCGTCCTGCAATATCCCTGCTGCGGTCTATCGCTCGCACCGCACAAGACGGTTCTCGGCCATGTAGTTCGGCGCGAACGTCCACCCTCTCGATTTTTCCAGAGATGTCCTTGTTCCCACATCAGGCGTCTGCGAGTCGTGCAGCCTTTCAGGGGGCATCGCCCTCAACGGCTCATGCGCTCCGCGCCTGGAAACATCTTCGAGTATATCGCTAGAGCGAGTTCTGTGCAAGTTCTTCCCGTTCTGTGGCATGGGCGACCGAGTCCAGCTTCTGGCGGCTCCCACTGGGCCTTTCCTGCGACCCATATCCAGAAAGCCATCGGGCCATCTCCCCTCCCCGGAAGATGGCCCTCAGACCCCTACAAGGCCAGTCACTGGCCTCCGAAAATGCTCCCCTCGGAGCTGTCCCGCGGGCCGCGCCTCGCTTATCGAGGTCTCTCGAACACCGCCAGACATTCGCCACTCCGCTCCGCATCGGCGGCGCAAGCTACGAACACTGTTGCTTAGAGCAATCACCGTACCAAACTCCGCGAACCCCAAATGCTTAGAAAATCGGAGCTTTGTTCTTTTTCATCTTCCCAAAACCGGAGAAACCCAGAACCTGGCTCCGCTTTTCGGAATGTCGCGCCCCGCTCAAGCGGAAAAGGCGTCGGCAGATCCGTTGCCGGAAAATCCCGGCGCCACGCGGGGCCGGTGCTCAAATGCACTCGCTTCACTTTCTCGCGGGCTGAGCTGTCCCGTTTGACCAGGCTTGCTCGCGCTCTTATATAATTCTCTGCACCGGCCCCGCATCACTCTGCCCGCGCCTCTCTCGCTCGTCGGCGAGAAGATTCCAAAGCAGGACGCGGATGGCGGCCACCCGCCGAGTGGACCAAGCCCCCACTGCCGGAAATCCAGATTTGCGCAACCCACGTTTTCGATCCCGAAGGAGCACCAATTACAGCATGAACCGCACGCTTGTCCTTGCCACAGCGCTGGCCGCAGGCCTCGCCGTCCCCTCCCTCACAGCGCAGGCTGCCACCTCCGCCGCCAATGGCGCGGCGGCGGCACCCACCGCGCCTGTCGCTCCCCAGGCCATCCCCGCCAAGGTTGCCATCATTGCCTTCCAGCAGGTCGTCGTCGCGACCAACGAAGGGCAGCGCGCCATTGCGGAGATCCAGAAGAAGTATCAACCGCAGAAGTCGAAGATCGACACCGAAGCTGCTGATGTTGACTCGCTCAAGAAGCAGGTGCAGGCCCTTCCGGCGACCACCAGCGACGATGAGCGCGCACGCCGGCTCCGCTCGATCGACGAAAAAGAGAAGCAGCTGAACCGCGACGCCGAGGACGCACAGAACTCCTACAACACGGACCTGCAGGAGGCCTTCGGCAAGGTGGCGCAGAAGGTTGGCGCCACTGCGGTGAAGTACGCGCAGGACAACGGCTTCACCATGATCGTCAACATCGACGCGAATCAGCAGGCGCCGAACCCGATCATGTGGTGGCAGCCTGGCACGGACATCAGCCAGGCGGTTGTGAACGCGTACAACACAAGCTCGGGAATTACCGCTCCGCCGCCGTCGGCTCCGACGCCAGCCGCGCACCACACCACCACGCCGTCCGGTGCGACGCACACCACGACCACACCGCACTAATTCCAATCAGAACTTGACCACGAGCGGAGGCCTTCGGGCCTCCGTTCTGTTGTTGCAAGAGATCGCCCTTTCCTCGGCAGCGCTCTCATAGAATGCGATCAGTGCTTAACGAAAAAGACCGCAGGCCTGTCGTTCCGCGGCTCGATGGCATCGACGTTCTGCGCGGGCTTTCGATCGTCGCCGTCATCCTGCTGCACATCATGATTCGCTTTGCGGGCGAGCATGTGCGGCTCGGCTGGGATTGGCCAAAATACACGAGACATCTCGTCTTCCTGAACGGCGGCAACGGCGTGACGACGTTCTTCGCCGTGTCGGGTTTTCTGATCACGCTCACGTCGCTGCGACGCTTTGGTTCGCTTGAGCGAGTCCGCCCGCGCGTGTTCTATCGCATCCGCTTCGCGCGCATTATGCCATTGTTGCTGCTCATGCTCCTCGTGCTGAGCGCGCTCGATCTCGCGCACGTGAAGGGTTATGTGATCAATGAGAAGGTGTTCAGCCTTCCACGCGCTCTCTTCGCAGCGCTTACGTTTCATCTCAACTGGCTCGAGGCTTCGCGCAACGCCTGGCTGCCGGCGTGCTGGACGGTGCTGTGGTCCCTGTCGATTGAGGAGATGTTTTATCTCTTCTTTCCGGTGCTCAGCCTGCTGCTCTTTCGCGGCGGCCGTGTGGGGCGCTGGATGTGGGTTGGAGTTGCGCTCACGCTGTTTGCACTTGGGCCGTTCGCACGAGTGGTGTGGGCGAAGAATGATCTGCAGGCGGAGAACTCGTATCTCGCCGGTATGGCGAGCATCGCGCTCGGCTGCCTGACGGCGTATGTAGTTCAGCGGCTCTCGCATCGCACGATACGCACCTTATGGCTGCGCGTCGTAGAGATCGCAGGCTGGGCGGCCATTCTTCTCATTGCAATCTGGCCGCGCTGGCCGATCATGCAGACGCTCGGCCGCAGCGGAACGGACGATTCACTGCTCGCTCTCGCGGTTTGCTGCGTGATGGCTGCCGTGACACTCCGGCGCACAGGCGGCTCGCGCTGGAGCGCACCGCTGCGGTGGTTTGGTCGCCATAGCTATGAGCTCTATCTCTCGCACGAGTTCATCGTGCTCGCTGGAGTCGCGCTCTATACACGGTTCTTCGCAAACAGAACATCGCGCGGTATCATCGCAGGGTTTGTGCTGGCCATGCTGTTCGCGACTGTGCCGCTCGCGTGGGCGTTAGCGCGGTGGTTCACCGAACCTGCCAACCGTCGGCTCCGCGGCGCAGAGATGCCGAAGGAAATACCAGCGAAAACATTTCCGGTAGCGCTTCGAAGCTAGAACCGCGCCCGCTCTGCGTTGAACACCTTTGAAACACAGGCGACCACTGGTTCCACGTCGCTTATCGAAGTCTGCCAGTTCGACACGCTGACGCGCATCGCTCGCTGGCCGTGCCACGTTGTCGGCGTAAAGAAGGCTTCGCCGGTGGCGCGCACGGCAGCGATCACCGCGTCGGTCATGCGGTCGTGATCGGCCTCCGTGGCGTCCGCGCGCGGATCGAAGAACCGGACCATTCCCTGGTTGATCTGCGGTGGGCACAATGCCATGGCTCCTTCGAGCGCGCCCATGCGCAGCACGAGCTCCCGCGTGATCAAACAGCAGCGGTCGATCATCTCCGCTATGCCATCACGGCCTAGTTGCCGAAGCGCCGCGTACGTCGCAAATCCGCGCGCACGGCGCGAGAACTCCGGCGTCCAGTCCACCTCGTCGCGCGTTCCCGCGCCCTGCACCAGGTAGGCCGAGTGCACACCCTGCGATGCGTAATGCGCCTCCGCGTCACGCACGAACGCGTACCCCGCGTCATAGGGCACGTTCAGCCATTTGTGGCCGTCTGTCGTCCATGAGTCCGCCTCGGCAACTCCGTTGAGCAGCGAACGATGATTGGGCGACGCCGCGCACCACAGGCCAAAGGCGCCATCCACGTGGACCCAGGCTCCGTGCGCGTGCGACAGCGGAATCAGCGCGGAGAAATCATCGAAGGCTCCGCGATTGAGATCGCCCGCCTGCAGCACCACGATGGTGGGCTGGCCTGCGCGTGCGTGCAGTGCCTCTTCGAGCGTATCCGCGCGGAGCCGACCTTCGTCATCGCAGGGCAACGTCTCAATAGACGAGGTTCCCATCCCAAGCAGCCGCGCTGCGCGCGGAACGGTGGCGTGCTGCTCTGTGCTCGTGAGAATGCGAATCGGCGGGGCTCCGCTTAATCCGTCGCGCTCGACGTTCCACCCTGCATGTTGGAGCACTCGATGCCGCGCCGCCGCAAGGCACGTGACATGTGCCATCTGGCATCCGGTGACGAACGCAAAGCTTGCTTCAGCCGGAAGGCCGAAGAGATCCTTCAGCCACGCGCCGGCGACCTCCTCGACCACCGCTGCTGCCGGCCCGATCACATAGAGGCCCGCGTTCTGATCCCATGCAGACGTTAGCCAGTCTGCCGCGAGCGCAGCAGGAAGCGAACCGCCAATCACGAAGCCGAAGAATCGCGGCCCCGCGCTGCCGACGATTCCGCCTTCGGCCGCGCTTACGAGCTCATTGATTACCTGCTCCGGTTCCATGCCGTTGTCGGCAAGCGGAATATCGATGCACCGGCGCAGGGCCTCAAGCGAGACAGTCGCTTCCACCGGGCGTTCGCGAATGCGGTCCACGTGCTCGAGAGCGTGGCGCATGGCTGCTTCCAGCGGTTTCTGAAATAACGATTCGCTCTTCATTTCGAGCCGATGCTAACACTCGCAGCGGCGGTCCCGATAGATGCTTTCGCGAGCTTAATGTCCTACTCTGCGCGGCGGTGCTGCTCTACTCTTCGCCGACCTTCAGAACGGCGAGGAAAGCCTCTTGCGGGATGTCAACCTTGCCGATGCGCTTCATCCGCTTCTTGCCTTCCTTCTGCTTCTCGAGCAACTTGCGCTTGCGGCTGATGTCGCCGCCGTAGCACTTTGCGAGAACATTCTTGCGGATGGCAGTCACGGTGGAGCGCGCGATAATCTTCGATCCGATGGCAGCTTGAATTGCCACTTCGAACATCTGACGCGGAATCAGCTCGCGCATCTTCTCGACGAGCGCTTTGCCGCGGTCGTAGGCGAAGTCGCGGTGCACGATGATGGAGAGCGCGTCGACAGGTTCGCCGCTCACGAGGATGTCCATCTTCACCATCGGCGAGATCCACATCCCGGCGAGATGATAGTCGAGCGAAGCGTAGCCGCGCGAGACGGACTTCAGACGGTCGTAGAAATCTAAGACAATTTCATTGAGCGGAAGCTCGTACGTGATCATCACGCGCGTTTCGCTGACGTACTCGATGTTCTTCTGGCGTCCGCGCTTCTCTTCGACGAGCTTCAGGATGCCGCCGAGATACTCCTCGTTGGTGAGGATCTTCGCCTCGATCACCGGCTCTTCGATCTGCTCGATCTCGCTCGGGTCGGGCCAGCGCGAGGGGTTGTCGACGGTGAGAACCTTGCCGTCCGTCATCGTGACCTTGTACTGCACGCCCGGCGCAGTGATGATGAGATCGAGGTTGTACTCGCGCTCCAGGCGCTCCTGGATGATCTCCAGATGCAGCAGTCCAAGGAAGCCGCAGCGAAAACCGAAGCCCAGTGCGACGGAGGATTCGGGTTCGAAGGTGAAGCTGGAGTCGTTCAGCCGCAGCTTCTCGAGCGCATCGCGCAGCATCGCGTGCTCGTGCGAGTCGACTGTGTAGAGGCCCGCGAAGACCATGCTCTTGATGTCTTCGAAGCCCGGCAGCGCCTCGGTTGCGGGGTTGTCAACCGAGGTGATCGTGTCGCCCACCTTGGTGTCGGCGACGTTCTTGATGGTCGCGACGAAGAAGCCGACCTCGCCCGCACTCAGCTCCTCGAGCTCAACAGGCTTCGGCGTCATCACGCCCATGCTCTCGACATCGAAGATCTTGTTGTTCGACATCAGGCGGATCTTCTGGCCCTTGCGCATGCGGCCGTTGATGACGCGCGCGAGCACGATCACGCCGCGGTACGGATCGAACCACGAATCAAAGATGAGCGCCTGCAGCGGAGCGTCGGCATCGCCTTTTGGCGGCGGCAGCAGATGCACGACCGCTTCGAGGATGTCGGCGACGTTCTGGCCGGTCTTTGCGCTGACGGGCACGGCATCATCCGCCGGCAGCCCGACCGACTTCTCGATCATCTCCTTGGTGCGTTCGATGTCAGCTGAGGGCAGGTCAATCTTGTTGATAACGGGAATGATCTCGAGGCCGTGCGAGATGGCGAGGTAGGCATTCGCGAGCGTCTGGGCTTCAACGCCCTGCGACGCATCGACGACCAGCAGCGCGCCTTCGCACGATGCGAGCGAGCGCGAGACCTCGTAGCTGAAGTCCACGTGACCAGGCGTGTCGATCAGGTTCAGCTGATAGGTGTTGCCGTCCGATGCCGTATACATCATGCGGACGGTGTGAGCTTTGATGGTGATACCGCGCTCGCGCTCGAGGTCCATCGCATCGAGCACCTGCGCCTGCATCTCACGCGCCGTCAACGACCCGGTGAGCTCGAGCAGCCGGTCGGAGAGCGTTGATTTGCCGTGGTCGATGTGCGCGATGATCGCGAAGTTGCGGATGAATCTGGGGTCCATGCTGTGGGGCCGAGGCAATTGCCCCGAACCTCTAGGGTAGCAGAGGGGCAGACCGTAGACAGTAGAGCGACAGACAGGAGAGAAGACGAGATCGCTCCGCAGTCAGCGCTCTTCTCTACGTTTGCTTTCTACCCTCTACTCTCTGCTCTTAGAAGGTCTGGAAGTTGACTTCGACAATCAGGTAGACCGCTACGGGTTTGCCGTGCTTGAGCGCGGGCTTGAACTTGTACTGCTGCACGGCCTCGACCGCCTTCTCATCGAGTCCCATCCCAACCCCACGCAGAACATGCACATTGCGCGGATTGCCGTCGCTGCCTACGATCAACGACACCAGAACCTGGCCGGAGAACCGCGCCTCTTTCACCTGCTTCGAGAACTTTGGATTTTCCTTGTGGATCGCAACCGGCGGCTGTACCGAGCCACCCACGTTGTAGACTGTCGCGTCCTGTTTGGCGTCGCCAGCTTCGGCCGAATCACTCCTCTGCTCCGGCGCTGGACTTATGGCCGTCGCGGCGGGCGCAGTGCTCGGGTTTTGAGGCACTTCCTGTGCGGGACAAGCCGCAACAGTCATCGCGATAGCCGAGACACCGAGGATCCACGTCAGTCGATTTCTCATCTATCCAAATGCTCCCCGCGAGTTAGTGTCCGCTCTCGTTGTCGCGGATGAACTGCGCGGTGCGATCGTGCAGAGCGTGCAGAGCGTCCTCGTTGACGTAGACCATGTGGCCGGTGGGGAAGAACTTGTAGTCGATGTTCTTCTCGAGCTGCTGCGGGATGGGGAGGTGTTTCATCTCGTACTCTGCGCCGAAGAACAGCGTGCCGAGGTCGAAGTAGCCGCCCATCAGCAGCACATGCATGTGCGGGTTCACCTTCATGACGTAGGCGATGTCGCCCATCACGTTCGTGCTCGTGCCCGGCCAGCCCTGCGGGCCGTAGGCATTATGCTTCATGTCCCAATCGAAGCCCGGCTCGCGCGCGCTCTGTTTGTAGGTCATGTTCTCGCCGAACTTGAGCGTCTCGTGCGCGTAGGTGTTCATCGCCGCTAGGATTGCAGACTCGATCGACTCGGTGAACGGATCGTAGTCGGCGTCGCGCGACAGAGGATCCATCGCTGGGCCTTGAAAGCGGGAGTCCAGCCTGCCGGTGGTGATGTCGGATGGGTCCTGCAGGTACTTCGAGAACTCGCCACCGGTGAGACGGAGATTGGCCTTGATCCACAGTGCAGCAGGAACGCCGGTATAGCTTTCCAGCTTTGCAGCGACCGCAGCCTTGCGATCGGCGCCTAGGTCGGCGCCCTGCAGCAGAGCTGCTGCGTAGTCGGTCAACGCATACTGCTCGACTTCATGGATCCAGGGCTCAAGCGTCGCCGGCTGGTTCGGCACTTTGTGGTGGAACCATGCGGTCGCGGCGAAGCTGGGCAATGCGAGGAAGAAGCCGTTGTCCGTGCCGGGGTTTCCGTCA
>DASYBN010000359.1:0-2940 GCA_036500785.1 Acidobacteriaceae bacterium | reverse complement strand
GTCTTGTCCAGATCGCGGACGAAGGACTGATCGATCTTGATCTTGTCGAACGGGAACGAGCGCAGGTAGCCCAGCGAGCTGTAGCCCGTGCCGAAGTCATCCATTGAAATGCGAACCCCGAGCTGGCGCAGGCTATGCAGCGTTTCCAGTGTCGCCTTGCGGTCGTGGAGGAGTACCGACTCGGTAATCTCTAGCTCCAGGCGGCTGGGCACCAAGCCGGACGCCGAGAGAGCCCCGACAACCGCTTGCAGCAGTTTTTTGCTGCGGAATTGCGCTGGCGAAAGGTTGACGGCCACTTTTATGGGATCGGGCCACGTCGCCGCTTCCCCGCACGCCTGGCGCAGAACCCACTCGCCAATCGGCACGATGAGTCCGATATCCTCCGCGAGCGGAATGAACTCAGCCGGCGAGATGCGGCCGCGGCCGGGATGATTCCAGCGGATAAGAGCTTCGAGCGAACCCACCTCGCCCGTACTGGCGTTGACGATCGGCTGATAGAAGAGCTCGAACTCGCCACAGGTGAGCGCCTGGCGCAGGTCGAGCTCAAGGGTACGCCGAGCCTGAGCATGAGCGTCCATCTCGGGTTCGAAGAAGCAGAAAGCACCTCGGCCCTCAGCCTTGGCACGGTATAGTGCCAAGTCCGCCTTCTTGAGGAGTTGGTCAGGGTCAGTGCCGTCCGCTGGCGCGATCGCGATGCCGATACTAGTTCCGACCACGAGATGATGACCGTCGACGTCGTAGGGGGCGCTGAGGACCTCTCCGATGCGACGGGCGAGCGTGCTGGCTTGATGTGGATCGCTTCCTGGACACAGGACGGCGAACTCGTCACCGCCGAGCCGAGCGACTCTGTCGCATCCACGTAGACATTCTTTCAGGCGTTTACCCACTTGGCACAAGAGTCGGTCGCCGAGCGGATGACCAAGCGTGTCGTTCACGGCCTTAAAGTTGTCGAGGTCCAGGCAGAGCGCGGCTGTCGTCTCGCCGGTGCGGTTCAGCCGGTCGAGGGCAGCATCCATCTCTTCCCGGAACGAGTGTCGGTTTGGCAAATCCGTGAGCGCGTCGTGGCGCGCCATGTGTGCGACCTTCGCTTCCATCCTCCGACGCTCGGTGATGTCCTCATGGGTGGATACCCAGCCACCTCCCGGCGTCGGGCGTCGGTTGACGGCGATAACGCGGCCATCAGGCAATTCTCGGATCGAGTTGCCCTCCTCACGATCCGAGGCGACCAAAATCTCGTTTCGCACATACGCGTCGGGATCTCCTCCGGTCCAGACGCCGTGCGAGACATGTAGCCGAAGCACATCCGCTTGGCTCATGCCTGGCTTGATGAGGTCGAACGGAAGCCCGTACACCTCGGCGTAGCGCGCGTTGCACACGATGAGGTTGCGTTCGGCGTCGAACATCGCGAGCCCCTGGGACATGTTCTCCAGAGCGGCGGAAAGCCGGGAGCGCTCCACGGTGAGTGAGAGCTCGGCTCGTCGAAGCTCTGTCACGTCATCGTGAGTGCCGACCCAGCCCCCATCCGCCGTTTGGACACTCCGAAAGGAGATAGACCGGCCGTCATCGAGCTCGGAAATGTATGACCACGGTTTTGAGCCTGTCAGATTTGCGCCAAGAAAGGCGGACTTCTCGCCAACGGGCGCGCAACCAGCTTTGACCCGATGTTCCCGGATTTGTCGCAGAGTCACGCCAGGCCGGGTAAGCTCCTCGGGAAGACGAAAGAATTCTGCATAGCGCCGGTTCATGATGATCAGGCGCTGGTCGGCATCGAACATGCTCAGACCGCTGCAAATGTTGCTGACCGCCGCATCGAAACGTTCGTTCTGAATCCGAAGTTCCTCTTCGCGCTGCTTGAGCTGCTGCAGATACCGTTTGCGCTCGGTGATATCCTCATATATCGCCACCCATCTGCCGTCGGACATAGGGCGATAAATGACCATAATCGTGCATTCGCCGTTCAGCTGACGCTCGACGGTCAGACCCCTACGGGTGGCGAGTTCGCTTACTGCGCTCGCATACAGTTCCTCGGCCGACGAACAATCGTCGTGATTGCCGATTTCGAAGCTATGGCGCACAACGTCGCGAAGCGAGATACCGGGCTTCACCACGTCCGCTGAAAAGCCATAGATCTCAAGAAATCGCCTGTTGCAAACGATGATGCGCAAATCACTGTCCCACATGCAAAGGCCGTGGGACATGTTGTTGAGCGCCGCATCAAACAGCAGATTTTGCAGTTCAAGCTGAGCATTGGCGCTTTTCAGCTCGGCGAGCACATTCGCGAGCTTTTCGCGAGCCTCAACTTCCGCCGTGACGTTCGTGCCGACCCCGCGATATCCTTTGAACTCTCCGTGCGGCCCGAAGACGGGCTGTCCGCTGATGCGGAGCCACACGATGCTTCCGTTCTGATGACGATAGGGATAGGTCAGGTCACGAAAAGGTCGTCGCGCCAGGAGATCCTCGAGGTGAGCTTGCCACAACGCTTTGTTGTCGGCGTTAACAGCCATTTCCAGGCGGCTCTTTCCGATCTCGCGCCGCGGCGAGTACCCGAACACCTGCTCCCAGCGGCTAGAGAAATACGTGAACCGGAGATCCGTATCCATCTCCCAGAACCAGTCGCCGGAGACCTGCGCAAAATCTTCCAATAGTCGAGTCATGCCCCGCTCGCGCCCCCTCGTAGTGAGGCAAAATATTCGGCGGCCTTTTATTATGGGTGGCTTAATGTTCCGTTTTTTTGCAGACTTTGCTTAACGGTCTGCTGATTTTGCGTGCAATTCTGTAACATTACCGGAACGGCAGGCGGTATCTTTCGCCCGATCATTTGCAGCGCGCTCTTCACAAGCGGTCTCAACTTCAAGAAAGCCGCAGGATGCGGACGCCAAGCCGCAGCGCAGGGTGTAAATCGGCAACGAAGTATGACCCCTCCAATGTCATGTGAATCAG
>DASYBN010000358.1:0-4349 GCA_036500785.1 Acidobacteriaceae bacterium | reverse complement strand
CACGCACGATCTGTGGACGCTGCCGGCGGAGGCGAAGCGTTAGCGCTCCGGCTCGCCCCACACACGTCGGTGCGCCGCCTCAACGATCGAGTAGCACTCACACGCGGCGTTAATCAGTCGCGGACGGTCAAGGATGGTGATCTTGCCGCGCGAATAGGTGATCAGTCCGCGCTCCTGCAGAGCGCCTGCCGCAACGGTCACCGTGGAGCGACGCGCGCCCAGCATCTCGGCGATGTACTCCTGCGTAACGAGAACCTGATCGGACTCGACGCGATCGGCGAGCGTGAGCAGCCAGCGCGCGAGGCGCTGCTCGACCTCATGCAGCCGATTGCAGAGAACGCTTTGCGTCGCGAGCACCATGCGCGTGTAGAGCACGCGGTACACCAGCCCGCGCAGCGTGGGGATCGAATGCACGGCGTCGCGAAAGGCTGCCGCGCGCATGCGGCATCCGCGTCCGGCAACCTGCACGACCACTCCGTGGGTCATCTCGGGGAGATCGAAGAGCGCCGCAACACCGGAGAAGCCCTCGCGTCCGGCGAGAAAGACCTCGACCGATTCGCCCGCGGAGGTGATCGCCACAGTGGAGATGAGACCGCTGATCGGGAAGTAGACGAAATCGACGGGAGCATCCGGCTCGGTAAGTTTCATCCCGAGCGGCATCTCCACTTCTTCAAGCTGCGACGCGATCCTCGCAAATTCGTCCCCCGAAAGGCGGTCGAGCAGGTGATTGCCGGTGCGGCTGGCCACCCCCTTGGATCCGTCGACTTCTGTGATGAATGGCATAGGCGAATTTCCACCAGTTTCCAAAATTCTTGCGTGGTACTCAAGCGACCATCCGACTGAAAGGATTGGATGCAGAGCCGGGTCGCGACGTCAGCGGTTACCGGTACTTCGGTACAATCAAGCAAGACATGCATCGTTGGTCCAAGCTCTTCATTCCTACGCTTCGCGAGGCTCCGGCTGACGCGGAGGTCGCCAGCCATAAGCTCCTGCTTCGCGCGGGTTACATCCGCCAGCTTGGCGCCGGCATCTACAGCTATCTGCCGCTGGGTCAGCGCTCCATCAACAAGATCATCGCGATTGTTCGTGAAGAGATGGACCGCATCGGCCAGGAGTTTTACCTGCCCGCGCTGAACCCCGCCGAGCTTTGGCAGGAGTCGGGCCGCGAATCGGTGATGGGCCAGAACCTGTTCCACCTCAAGGATCGCAAAGGCGCCGAGCTCGTTCTCGCCATGACCCACGAAGAGGTCATCACCTCCATCGCGCGCAACGAGCTGCGCAGCTATAAGCAGCTTCCGCAGATCTGGTACCAGATCCAGACCAAATTCCGCGACGAGCCGCGTCCGAAGGCCGGTCTGCTGCGGGTACGCCAGTTCCTAATGAAGGACTCCTACTCCTTCGACCTCACCGCGGAAGGCCTCGACGAAAGCTATCGCAAGCACGACCAGGCGTACCGCAACATCTTCACCCGCTCCGGTCTCGAATTCGTCGCGGTTGAAGCCGATTCCGGCGCCATGGGTGGGTCCGGCTCGCAGGAGTTCATGGTCTACACAGACGCCGGCGAAGACCTGATCGCGAGCTCCGCCTCGGGCTACGCGGCGAATCTCGAGAAGGCGTGCTCGCAGCTTCCTTCGGTTGAGGATCTTGCGGCGACCAGCGACGCACCGGAGCTGGCGGCGACGCCGGGCAAAGCCTCCATCGCAGATGTGACGGAATTCTTCGGAATTGAAGCCGCGCAGGACATCAAGTGCGTTGCGTTTATGGGCGCGCGTTCCGGCCAGCACGCAGGGGAGCCCCTCTCTCCTGTCGTCGCGTTTTTGCGCGGCGATCACCAGGTGAACGAGACGAAGCTGAACGCTGTCGCCGGCACGGTGGAGCTACGGCCGATGTTGCCGGAGGAGCTCGCCGTGTACATCGGCGGTCCGGCCGGCTATCTCGGTCCGGTCGGCATTGCGCAGATCATGACGCAGGGCTCGCTGAACGGACTGAAGTCCGGCAAGGCTCTCGACAAACTCAAGGGCGTGCTGCGCGACGTGCCCTCGGAAGGCCTGCGCACGATTGTCATCATGGATCATGGGCTTGAGAACCGGAAGAATCTCGTTGCCGGCGCGAACAAGCTCGACTTCCACTACAAGAACGTCACTCCGGGCCGGGACTTCCAGTGGACGGCCGTCGCTGACATCCGCAATATCAATGAAGGCGAGCTTGATCCAGTTGGCTGGCAGCCGCTGCGCCTCGGCAAGGCCGTTGAGATCGGGCACATCTTCAAGCTCGGCACCAAGTACTCGGAGTCGATGGGCGCGCGCGTGCTCGACGGCAGCGGCAAGGAAGTGATGCCGATCATGGGCTGCTACGGCATCGGGATCGAGCGGATCCTCACTGCTGCAATCGAGAGCTCGGCTGCCAGCTTCAAGACCCGCTTTCCCGACGTCGAACCATCGGCCACCTCCGCCGACCAGTACGCCCTGCCGGCGGCGATTGCGCCATATGAGGTTGTCGTCACCATCACCAACGTGCGCGAGGCGGAGCTGCTGTCCGCGGGCGAGCGCATCGCCGAACAGCTGACAAGCGCCGGCGTCGATGTCCTGCTGGATGATCGCGACGAGCGTGCCGGCGTGAAGTTCAAGGACGCTGAGCTGATTGGAGTTCCGTATCGCATCAACATCGGTAAAAAGCTGGGCGAGGGCAAGGTCGAGGTCGTCGATCGGCTGAAGCACACCTCCGAGGACGTAACGCTCGAGGCGCTGCCCGCGCACATCCAATCCTTACTCGTCGCGTCCAAGAGTTAATATCCTCTCGACGCGGCCCTCCGCCGACTGGAGCCCATGCCCGTAAAAGTAAAGATCGACCCAACGCAACGGCACTCCGTCTGGTGGACGGTTCTGCGGGTTGCGCTCGTTCTCATCCTCGCGATTGTGGTGGCAGGCGCCGCCGTCTTTGGCTACTTCTACCACGAGTACCAGGGGATGGTAAGCGAGCGGCTGAAGCAAGGACCGCTCTTCGCGTCTGTCGCCCAGATCTATGCAGCGCCGCAGGAGGTCCGTCCCGGGCAGCAGCGCACAGCCGACGAGATCGCTGCCGCGCTGCGCCGCGCAAACTACAACAGCAACCCGGATATGGGCACGTTCCGGCTGCAGGGCGACACCATCCAGGTGAAGCCCGGGCCGCAGAGCTACCTCGCTGCCGATGGCGCCACAATCGTCACCCGCGAGGGTGTCGTGCAGACGATCACTGCCGAGGACGGCGCGCCGCTTGCAGGATATAAGCTCGAGCCGCAGCTCATCACCGCGCTCTCGCAGGGCAACAGCCGCACCAAGCGCCGCATGGTCACCTATGACCAGATTCCGCCGCAGATGGTGCAGGCGGTGCTCGCCATTGAAGACCGCCGCTTCTTCGAGCACGGCGGCATCAACTACGTCCGCACCGCCAAGTGTGCCGTGCAGGACTTGATGGCGCACCGCATGAACTGCGGCGGCTCAACGATCACCCAGCAGCTGGCGCGCGGATTCTTCCTCACGCCCGACAAGAAGATCTCGCGCAAGATCGCCGAGATCATGATCACTTACCAGCTCGAGGGCCGCTTCACCAAGAAGCAGATCTTTGAGATGTATGCCAACGAGGTGAACCTCGGGCAGCACGGATCGTTCGCGATCGACGGCATCGGCGAGGCGGCGGAATCGTACTTCGGCAAGGATCTCCGCCAGCTCGATCTGGCTGAGACGGCGACGATCGCGGGTCTCATCAACAGCCCCAACTGGCTCAATCCGTACCGGCATCCGAACCGCGCGATGGAGCGGCGTAACCTTGTGCTCGATGCGATGGTTGAGACCGGAGCGATCACCTCGTCGGAAGCGGAGCGCGCGAAGGCCGAGCCGATGCGCCTCGCGCCACCTAATGTTGATGGCAGTGAGGCTCCATACTTTGTCGACCTTGTGCACGACCAGATTGTGCAGCGGCTGGGCGACACAGATATCGCGCGCTCCGGCTCACTGCGGATCTACACGTCGCTGGATCCTGCGCTGCAGGCAGCGGCAGCCGACGCCGTTGACGCGGGCATTAAGCGCGTGGACGACCTGATCCGCAAGCTGCACCGCAAGGGCGACGACATCACGTACCCGCAGGTTGCACTGGTCGCGCTCGATCCGCACACCGGGCAGGTGCTCGCGCTTGTTGGCGGACGGAACTACGGAACATCGCAGCTCGATCACGCGCTGGCCGAGCGCCCGACGGGATCGATCTTCAAGCCCTTTGTCTACGCCGCTGCGTACAACACCTCGCTGAACGGAACGCCGATCAGCAACGGTGGCGTCTTCAACGCGCTGACGTTGCTCAATGACGATCCCACAACC
>DASYBN010000357.1:0-9981 GCA_036500785.1 Acidobacteriaceae bacterium | reverse complement strand
GGCGCACTTCCACTTCGTGATGGTGGGCGGCATGTTGATGGCGTTTCTCTCCGGCGTCCACTTCTGGTGGCCGAAGATGACGGGGCGTATGTATCCGGAGTCGCTCTCGAAGCTGGCGGCGGTCACGACGTTCATCGGTTTCATCCTGACGTTTATGCCGCAGTTCATCCTGGGCTACCTTGGCATGCCGCGCCGGTATCACGCGTATCCGCCGGAGTACCAGGTGCTGAACGTGCTTTCGACGGCAGGCGCGACGGTGCTCGGTGTCGGTTACATGCTTCCGCTGCTCTATCTCGGATGGTCGCTGAAGTATGGTGCGATTGCGGGTGACAATCCATGGCAGGCCACGGGTCTCGAGTGGCAGATTCAGTCACCGCCGCTGACGGAGAACTTTATCGAGACGCCGATCATGGATCACGAGGCGTACGACTACGAGTGGCTCGAGCACAAGACGAAGAATGAGGTGACGACCGTTGGATAACACCGTCGCGACCACGCACCCGCACACGCATGAGACTGCGGTGCACGTAGAGCACGAGCACATCGCTCTGCCGCAACACCGTCATCATTTTGAGACGGTCGAGCAGCAGCGCGAGGCCGGCAGCTTCGGCATGTGGCTCTTCCTGCTCACGGAAATCATGTTCTTCGGCGGGCTGTTCTTCGCGTACCTGCTGTATCGGAACTGGTATTACGATGCGTTCTTCACGGCCTCCAATCAGCTGAGCATTCCGCTGGGGACGGCGAACACAGCGATTCTGATCACGTCGGGCTTCTTCATGGCGCTGGGGGTATGGGCTGCCGAAGTTCGCAAGAAGAACATGCTGGTGTGGACGCTGATCCTCACGGTGGTGTTCGGGATCGCGTTCCTCGGAGTCAAGTACGACGAGTACCACGAGAAGTGGGAGAAGCATCACATTCCGGGCGCACACTTCGATGTCTCCGAGTTTGTGAATCCGGCGGCTCACGGCATCAAGGAAAAGCCGCTTCCGCCGGATATGGCGCAGCGGACGCAGGTCTTCTTCTTTCTTTACTTCGCGATGACCGGGATGCACGCACTGCACATGATCATCGGTGTGTTTCTGCTCTTCTGGCTGATATGGCGCGCCCGAAGAGGCGACTTCAGTTCCGGCTACGTCGCGCCGATCGAAAACTTCGGCTTATATTGGCACTTCGTCGATATCGTTTGGCTGTTCCTGTTCCCGCTGCTTTATCTGATCAACCGGCATCCACTTCACTAGTCGCTACCAGGATTTGAAGGAAGACTCGATGGCTGAGACTGCTCACCACGCTCCACATCACACAGCAACCGAAGACCCGACGAACGTGACCAATCCGGAGCACGGAGAGCATCACATCGTTACGCCGGGCGTGTACGCGATCGTGTTTGGCACGCTGCTGCTCTTCACCGGCATTACAGTTATAGCGGCCTACATCGATCTGAAGTGGGCGAACCCGGTGATCGCGTTGTTCATCGCCTGCTTCAAGGCGGTGATCGTCATCCTGTTCTTCATGCACGCGAAGTATCAGTCGCGGCTGATCAAGATGACCATTGCCTCGGGGTTCTTTCTGTTCCTGTCGCTGATCGTCATGACTCTCAGCGATTACATCAGCCGCTCGTGGGGGCTGTGGTAGAAGGGGCCGCGCTGGTTGTGCAGCGTGAGAGTTTACGGATCCGAGACGCTCCGCAGCCTTAGGCCGGAGCGTCTTTTTTCGTGCTCCGTAGAACCTGGCGGAAGAAGCCCATCCATGTGGCGGCCTCGTCTTCGGTTCTTCCGAGCTGCAGTGCGAGCTGCCGAACGACGTGCTCGCGCGCGTTCGCGGGAAACCGCCTCGAATAGCCGGTGGCGGCCATCGCTTCCATCAGCAGCTGGGTGATGCGGTCGCGGGCTTCAGCGGTGACGAGGCTCTCGGGCGTGCGCGGCAGCTCTCGGGCGCTTTCGAATCCGTCGCGCGTCAGCTCGTAGAGGCAGACCGCTACAGATTGCCCGAGATTCATGGAGAGATGGCGGCCGTTCTCCGGCGCGAACAGCGGAACGGTCAGCAGCATCTGGCAGTGGCTCAGCTGGTCGTTGGTAAGGCCGGTCTTTTCAGAGCCGAAGAGCAGCGCAACGCGGGCGTGAGGCGCGGCGAGATCTTGGAGGATGAGCGGGGCGGCCTCGGCGAGTGAAATTACGGGCCGGGTCAGCTGCCGTTCTCCGATCGCGGTTGTGCCGACTGCGAGCGTGCAGTCGGCGATGGCCTCTGCCACGGAGCTGAAGGCGCGCGCGCTCCGCATCACGTCGGCGGCGGCGACGGCAGATTTGGGCACCTCAAGCTGCGCGGCTTCGAACGGGGCGACGTAGTCGTTGACGAAGCGGAGATCCTGAAAGCCGAAGTCGTGCATGGCGCGCGCGGCGGCGCCGATGTTGGATGGATTGCGCGCGCCGACTAGGACTACTGAGAGCTGAGCGCGCATCGCTGCTGTGAGCATGGGCTCATTTTAGTGATTTCGCCGCATGGCTCGGGGGGCAGTTCTGTTACTCGCGACAGTTGTGGTGTTTACGAACGGGGAAGCGGTACTCTGAGATTCTCGGTGTGCGACTCTTTGGGCCGCAGTATCCACTTGCCGGCCGTTATTTCATCAGGGGCACCGGACCATAAACTTGAGAGCGACGCACACGTATGGCTGACAACTTCGCCCAAACCGTCAAGCAGCAAACGGACATTGTGCGCATTGTTGGCGAGTACGTGAAGCTGCGCAAGTCGGGCGCGAACTGGTCGGCGCTTTGCCCGTTTCACAAGGAGAAGAGCGGCTCGTTTTACCTGTATCCGGCGACGGCGAGCTACTACTGCTTCGGTTGTCATGAGCATGGGGACGTCTTCACGTTCGTGATGAAGATGGATAGCGTGAGCTTTCCGGAGGCGGTGCGTTCGGTCGCCACGAAGATGGGGATTGCGCTGCCGCAGCGTGAGTTTTCGTCTCCGCATGAGGCGCGTGAGGCCGGGCTGCGGAAACAGCTGCTGGAGATTCATGAGGCGGCGACGCAATATTTTCAGCAGAGTCTGCACTCGCCCGAGGCGGCACGCGCGCGCGAGTACATGAGCACGCGCGGCATCACGGCGGAGACGATCAAAGCGTTTCGCTTGGGATACGCGCCCGAGAGCTTCAACGACATGCGCGACCGGCTCGGCAAGTTCTTCAGCGAAGAGGTGCTGCGCGCGAGTGGGTTGTTCAGTTCGAAGGAGCGCGATGACGGTGCAGGCGCAGTAAAGGCGGGGCCGCTATATGCGCGGTTTCGTAAGCGGATCGTGTTTCCGATCTGCAATGAGCAGGGGAAGCCGATCGCGTTTACGGCGCGGCTGCTGGATGCGGCGGATGAGAAGTCAGGGCCGAAGTATCTGAACTCGCCGGAGACGTTGCTGTATACGAAGGGGCAGGTGCTCTTCAATCTGGATAAGGCGAAGGCGGGGATAAAGGAGCTCGAGTTTGCGCTGCTGGTGGAAGGACAGATGGATTGCATCTCGGTGTACATGGGCGGGGTGCACAATGTGATTGCCACGTGCGGTACGGCGTTCACGGAGCATCAGGTGCGAATGCTCGGACGGTTTACGAAGAACGTCGTGTTGAACTTCGATCCGGACAGCGCCGGAATGAACGCGGCGGAGAAGACGATCTCGCAGCTTGTCGAAGAGGACTTCGCGGTGCGTGTGGTGATCCTTCCGGGCGGTTTGGACCCGGACCGTTTCGTGCAGGAGCATGGAGTCGGCGAGTACACGAGTGCGATTCGGAATGCGATGCGCTACTCGGATTACCTGATTGGCCGGGCGCAGGTGGTGGCATCGGCGCGGACGCCCGAGGCCAAGGTGAAGGCACTGAACTTCTTACTGCCACATATTCGGCGCATTCCGAATGCGATCGTGCGTAATGAGTTTGCGACGAATGCGGCGCAGAAGCTTGGGATCGAGAGCTCGCTGGTGCTGCAGGAGTTGAAGCAGGCGGCGCAGCAGCGGCTGGAGAGTGTGCGTACGCCGCAGCCGAGGGCGGTCACGGAAGTGGAGCGGATTCTGCTCTCCGCGTTGGTTCTTCCGGAGGCGGACTCTGCGCGTGCGCTCGCAGCAGGAACGCTGGGCGCGCATCCGGAGTGGTTCAGCGATCTCCCGACAGCGGGGATCATCGAGGTGCTGGTGAATGCGCCGGCGCCGGAGAATCCTTTCGATGCCGCGCCGGATGCGAACTCGCGCGCGCTGCTTGCGTCGGCGCTGCACGCTTCGTCCGAGATGCCGGAAGTGGCGCAGGAGCAGCAGGCGCTGGCGGATCGCGTGCGCGGTGCGCTGGAGACGCTGCAGGAGAGGTATCAGGAGCGGCGCGGGCGCGAGTTGCGGGCGGCCATGAGTGAGGCGCAGCGTCGAGGTGACGAACCAATGTTACACAGGCTGATGCAGGAGAAGATTGCGCTGGACCGCGAGCGGCGTCAGGCGATGTGAGCGCGCGGCGATTGATAACATTGCCTAGAAACTCTGCGCTCAGGAGCGTGTGTGCCACTGGACGAAAACGCGCAATGCACGGTCTGCATACCAACGTATAACCAGTCCAGATATCTTCGCGAAGCTGTGAAGAGCGTCGCGGAGCAGACGGCGCCGGTGCGCCTTCTGGTGTCGAACGACGCGAGCCCCGACGATACTGAGGAAGTGATTCGGGAACTGCAGCAGCAGTACCGGTTCGATGCGATGCATCACGGGCAGAACCTGGGCATCAGTGCGAATCTGCAATGGCTGTTGCGGCAGCCGGGCACGCCCCTGATCATGCGTCTGGACTCGGACGATCTGCTGGAGCCGGAGTACATCCGCGAGCTCTCCGAGCTGCTGGCGCGGTTTCCAAAAGCTGGGTATGCGCATTGTGCGGTGACGGAGATCGACGGGGAAGGCAGAAAGATTGGCGAGCGGCGGCTGGCGCGGGTTCAGGAGTTTCAGGACGATACGGCTGCGCTTCGAGCGTCGATCAAGGGCTACCAGGTTGCAGCGAACATCCTTTTGTTCCGGCGCGATGCGCTTGCGTCGGTGGACTTTGGCGCGGGCTCGGCCAAGCTGAACTTTGTGGAGGACTATGACCTCAGCATTCGGCTCGCGGACGCGGGCTGGGGGAATGTTTACTCGGGCAAGGTGCTGGCGTCGTACCGGATGTGGAGCGGGTCGTCGCGGCCTGTGGCCGGCAGAAAGCTGACCGAGGTGCGAGGCGTGGCGGAGATCTTCAGCGGCTCGCTCAGCACAGCGTTTGCGAGGCGCGGATGGTCTCTTGGGCCGGTGCGACGGCGTCGCCGGAAGCTTGCGCTGCTGAATTCGGAGATTCTGGACCGCGCGGAGTTCGCTCCCGGCCAGCGCGAGGAGATGGTTGTGGCGCTGCGGCAGCTGGGCGATTCGCAGATGCTGCGGTGGTGGTTGGGTGATGGTATCGCGGTCCGTACGGTTCGGAGGACGGCGACTGCTGTCACTGAATCGAAGCTTGCAGCGAAGCGATGGATCAAGAGAGTGCTGTTCCGCCGCTGATTGATTGCGGAACGCGATTGCTACAATGAGCGCAATGGCCATTCTTGCGCCACAACCGTAATGGACAGCGGAACTCGCCGGCGACTTGTTCTCGGCTTCATCTCGAACTGGGTCAGCCGACTTGCGGGAACCATCATCCAGCTAGTGCAGGTTCCGGTCTTTCTCCATTTCTGGAGCAAGACGCTGTACGGCGAGTGGCTGATCGTTATTGCGATTCCGAGCTATCTCAGCTTCTCCAGCATCGGGTTCGGCTCAGTTGCGGGCAATGAGATGACCATGCTGATGGCGCGCGGCGAGCAGGAAGAGGCGCTGCGCGTGTTTCAGAGCTGCTGGTGGTTCATCGTCAGCGCGTGCGCTGTGGTGGTGATTGCGCTGGGCGCGGTGCTTTACCTTCTGCCGATTCCGCATCGACTGCAGCTGGAGCTGATCACACCCGACGACGCGAAGTGGATTGTGTTCTATCTCGGCTGCGCCACGCTGTTCGGCCAGCTCGAGCAGCTTGTGCAGTCGGCGTACACGTGCATCGGCCGATACCCGTACGGCACGTTTATTAAGAGCTGTCTCTCGCTGGCGGCGTTTGCCGTGATGATGGTGCCGGTGATCCTGGGTCGCGGTGCGCGTGAAGCAGCGCTCGCCTTTGCTGCGGCGAATGCTGTCGGGACCATCGTGCTCTGCATTATGGCGCGGCGTGACATCCCGTGGCTGCGATATGGGTGGTCGCATGCGCGGATCAGCGAAATTCGGCGGCTGGCGGCGCCGGCGGTTGCGTTCATGGGATTTCCAATGGGCAACGCGCTGAACCTGCAGGGGACGCTGATCGCGGTGAAGTTCGCGCTGGGGCCGGACGATGTGGTGAACTTTGCTACAGCGCGTACGGTGTCACGTGTGGCTCTGCAGATGGTGCAGATGGTGAACAGCACGTTCTGGCCGGAGCTTTCGAGCTCCTATGGAGCGGGCAAGTTTGAACTGGTGCGCGCGCTGCATCGTCGAGCGTGCCAGGTTGCGCTGGTGATCGCGGTGGCGCTGATCGCGATCATGATGACGGTCGGGCCGTGGTTCCTGACCCACTGGACGGAACACAAGGTTCCACCGAGTCCGCGGTTGCTTTTCCTGCTGCTGCTGAGCGTACTGTTTTACTCGCTTTGGTCGACCAGCTCGACTTTGATCGCCGCGATCAACCAGCACCGCCGGTTGGCGACGTACTACATCGCGGCCACGGGAGTAACGCTGGTTCTGACGTATGTGATGGCGCTCAACTACGGTCTGCTGGGCGCGGCGGGGTCGCTGATTCTGTCGGAGGTCATCATGGACATTTACGTGCTGCCGACCAGCCTGCGACTCTCGCATGACACATGGAGCGGATTTCTTGGCTCGCTCTGGCACATGCCCGAGACGCTGCGGCCGCGCGCCCTGCTGGCCCGGCTGCGCCGCACAGGAGAGCCTGAAACGCCACACCCCGAGCCGGATGCGTAGAACGCGAAGAATCGAAGTATTATTTCATCCAAGATATGAAGAGAAGATTCGTCGCCCTCCTGCTGGCCTCCTCAGCCTTTTCTGTTCTCGCTCAACGCGCCTACACAGCGCAGGACTACGCGCAGGCGGAGCGCTGGATGGGCTACAACGTTGCTCCGCTGGTCGACCATACAGTTTCGGAGGTGCAGTATCTCCCGGATGGACGTGTGTTCTTTCGCGATCCCGCGGCTGGCGCGGTAGCGTTCCGGATCGCGGATGCACGTACCGGAAAGGTGGAGCTGGCGTTTGATACGAAGAAGCTTGTGGCGGCGCTGGGCAAGGCGAGCGGGCAGGAGTTCGACGCCGGCTACCTGCGGATTGACAGCTACACGCCGGAGGCGAAGGGCTTTGCGGTAACGATCCGGACGCAGACGTTTCACTGCGCCGCAAATGCGGAGAGCTGCACGCTCGAAGCGCCTCCACAGCCTGTGCAGCACCCCGAACAGAAGCCGAACGCACAGCCTCCGGCGGGACTCAGCGCAACCGAGACCGGAGGGAACGCGCAGATGAATGCGCATCCGAAGCCTCCGCAGGCTGCAACGCGCGCTGCGCAGCCAACCCGGCCGCCGGGCCGCAGCCGCGCGCCGTTCGATGTCTCGCCCGACAAGAAGCTGGCGGCGTTTATTCGCGATAACAATCTCTGGGTTCGCACGGAAGCGACGGGAGAAGAACGGCAGCTCACGACGGATGGCGTGAAGGACTTTGGGTACGCCACAGACAATGCGGGATGGACCCACTCGGATGCGCCGATCCTTGTGTGGTCGGCAGATTCAAAGAAGATTGCCACGTTCCAGCAGGATCAGCGCAAGGACGGGATGATGTATCTGGTATCGGTGACGAACCGTCATCCGACGCTGGAAGCGTGGCGCTATCCGTTCCTGGGCGACAAGGACATCACGAAGATTGAGCGCGTAGTGATTGATGTGGAGAGCGGCAAGATGGTTCGCCTGAAGATGCCGCCCGACGAGCACCGCAGCACGCTGTGCGATGACGTGAGCTGCCGCGGAGGCTCGGGATGGGACGACGTTGAGTTTGCTCCGGATGGCAAGACGCTTGCGTTTGTGTCCACCTCGCGCGACCACAAGGATGAGTGGTTCCGGGTTGCGGATACTGAGACCGGCGACGTGCGGACCGTTTATCACGAGCACGTGGCGACCTACTACGAGTCTGGCCAAGGCAAGGTGAACTGGTTTTATCTGCCTGCGTCGAACGAGTTTCTGTGGTATTCGGAGCGCAGCGATTGGGGTCAGATGTACCTGTACGACCTCACCAGCGGCCAGCTGAAGAGCCAGATCACGCACGGTGACGGGCCAGTTACGCAGGTGCTGCATGTGGATGAGAAGAATCGCGTGGTCTATTTCCTGGCTACGGGCAAAGAGAAGGGGGAAGACCCGTACTTTACGCACTACTACCGCGCGAACTTCGATGGATCCGGACAGCAACTGCTGACGCCAGAGGACGCCGATCACGCGGTTACGCCCTCGACTGACGGCGCGACGTTTGTCGATGTCTTCTCCACGCGCGAGACACCGGAGACGGCGGTGCTGCGTGACAACACGGGCAAGCTGATCGCAACGCTGGCGCATCAGGACATCGCACGGCTGCTGGCCGCAGGATGGAAGCCGCCCGCGCCGATCACGGTCAAGGCACGTGATGGCAAGACTCCGCTGTATGGATTTTTGTGGAAGCCGACGAACTTCGATGCCTCGAAGAAGTATCCGATTGTCGATTATGTTTACCCCGGGCCGCAGATAGGTTCCTGCGGATCGCGCAGCTTCTCGCCGGCCAGCGGCGATGATCAGGCGCTCGCCGATCTGGGGTTCGTTGTGGTTTGCATCGACGGCATGGGGACGCCGTTCCGCAGCAAAAGCTTCCATGACGCTCACGCAGACACTCCCGCGGAGATGGGTGAGGCGACGATTCCGGACCAGGTCGCGGGGATCAAGCAGCTGGCGGCGGAGAATTCGTGGATCGACATCGACCGCGTCGGCATATGGGGTCACTCGGGCGGCGGCAATGCGACCGCGTCGGCGATGTTCCACTATCCCGATTTCTTCAAGGTGGGCTGGTCGGAGAGCGGCAACCATGACAACCGCGACTATGAGGACGACTGGGATGAGAAGTATGCCGGGCTCGAGGTTATTGGACCGAACGGCAAGGACAACTACGAGGCGCAGGCGAATCAGAACTACGCGGCGAACCTAAAGGGCCACTTGATGCTGGTTCACGGCACGATGGACGACAACGTCCCGCCGACGAACACGCTGATGGTCGTCCAGGCGCTCATGAATGCGAACAGGACGTTCGACATGCTGATGGTTCCGAACGCGCATCACGGCTACGGACAGCAGGCGCCGTACATCATGCGGCGTCGGTGGGATTACTTTGTGCGGTACCTCGCCGGTGGGACGCCGCCTGAAAATTATCAGGTGAAAAGCTATGACGAGGTGATTCGTGCGATGTATGGACCGAATGCTGAATAAATCGGGCGCGGTTCGCTTGCGGGCCACGCCGCGACACGGGTTTAGCTGACGAGCAGCAGGAGTGCAAGGCCGAAGGCCGTTGCCCATGCCACCAGGTCGCTCGAAAGCCATCTCATGCAGGCACCCCTCCTGCATCAGATGCGCGGAAGATGGAATGGTCACCAAATCGCTGTGAATTTTTGTGTTCAACCGGAATCGTTCCAGGTGCGAGGAGGCAGTCAGCTTCGGCCCGGCATGGCGGGATCGAGGTTCAATTGTGCGAGGACGTCGGCGGGCGAGTAGCCGGCTTCGCGCAACCTCTTCAGGCTGAGCGCGTCGTGCCTCTTTGCGAGCCTGAATCCGGCCTCATCCCGCATGAGGTCGCAATGAAAGTACTGCGGTGCAGCAACTTCTAGCGCACGTTGCAGCAGGATTTGGCGCGCTGTGGAGCGGAGCAGATCGCGGCCACGCACCACTTCGGTTA
>DASYBN010000356.1:0-9873 GCA_036500785.1 Acidobacteriaceae bacterium | reverse complement strand
CTCACTGCACAGGAACACCGTTCGATGCGGGATTCCGCAGAAAACTGAGTGCAACGGGCGCAGGGGGCAGCGGCAGAGTAGAATAAGAAGGTTCCGCAAACCGACTCCCATCGGTGTGGAGCGACCGGAGCCTGCCAAGTCTGCCTGTCTTGATCTTCAAGACCAGCGCGTGTGCGGCGGAGGAGACCGGTCGTCGGGTTCTTTGGCTCAACCAGGAAAAGGCTGGCTCGTAACAGCACCTTCCCTTGCCACAGAAGGTCCGGCTATCTCATTTAGGAGTCCTTCGCTTTGGCGAATACAACCGACCGTTTTCTCTTTACCTCCGAGTCCGTGACCGAAGGTCATCCGGACAAGATTGCCGATCAGATCTCCGACGCGATTCTGGATGCCTGCCTGCAGGAAGATCCGCTGAGCCGCGTGGCGTGCGAGACGCTGACCTGCACCGGACTCGTCGTCGTCGCCGGCGAGATTACCACCCAAGCTTACGTCGATTTTCAGACGCTGGTGCGCGAGACGGTTCGCGAGATCGGCTATGACGATGCGCTGAAGGGCTTCGACTGCAATACCTGCGGCGTGATCTCGACGATCAACCGCCAGAGCCCGGACATCGCGCAGGGCGTGGACACCGGCGGCGCCGGCGACCAGGGCATGATGTTCGGCTACGCCACCAACGAGACGCCGGAGTTGATGCCGACGCCCATCTCGCTGGCGCATCGCCTGGCGGAAAAGCTCACGGAAGTCCGCAAGAACGGCAAGCTGCCGTACCTGCGCCCCGACGGCAAGAGCCAGGTTACGGTCGAGTACGACGCAAACTACCGCCCCGTGCGCGTGGATGCAGTCGTCATCTCGACGCAACACTCGGAGGACGTAACCAACGAGCAGCTGCGCAAGGAGATCCTCGAGCAGGTGATCAAGGCTGTGATTCCTGCCGAGCTGCTCGACAAGAACACGAAGTACCACATCAACCCGACCGGGCGCTTCGTCATCGGCGGACCGATGGGCGACACCGGGCTGACCGGGCGCAAGATCATCGTCGACACGTACGGCGGCATGGGCCGGCACGGCGGTGGTGCGTTCTCGGGTAAGGACCCGACAAAGGTTGACCGCTCGGCAGCGTACATGGCGCGCTATGTGGCGAAGAACATCGTCGCGGCCGGACTGGCAGAGCGCTGCGAGGTGCAGCTGGCGTACGCGATCGGCGTAGCTGAGCCTGTGAGCGTGCGCATCGACACCTTCGGCACGAGCACGATTAGCGAGCAGCGCTTGATCGAGCTGGTGCGCGAGAACTTCCAGCTCACGCCGAAGGGCATCATCGACAGCCTCAACCTGCGCCGGCCGATCTTCAAAAAGACGGCAGCGTATGGCCACTTCGGGCGCACGGGCGAGACGTTCACCTGGGAGTCGACGAACAAAGCCGAGGCGCTGAAGGCCGGTGCAGAGGCCGAGCTCGCGGCGCGGTAAGTTATTCTGAATACAGCCCAAAAGGGGAGCCAAGTGGCTCCCCTTTCGCTTTTGCACCTTCCGTTCGCCGCAAATCACCCCGGGGCTATACAGTCCGGACGACTGGATCCGCATCCTATAAAGAGGCGCAGCCGTTGCGCAGGGATTCCTTTGTGCTGATCAAGTCCGAGTTCGACATCCAGTTTCATCTTCCCTTCCGCACGCCGATGGTGGCGATGCTGCACGTGCATCCGAGCGTCGAGCCGCAACTGATCGCTCCCGACACACTGAGCGTAGAACACGCCGGGCCCGCGGAAGAGCGCGAGCGCACGACGCTGCTGCCACTCGATGAGTTCATCGACAGCTTCGGCAACCGCTGCTCGCGATTTGTTGCGCCCCCCGGGGCGATCCGGCTCTCAGGCACCAGCATCGTGAATGCCAGCGAGACGCCGGACCCACAGGGCTTCGGCCTACCGTTGACGCCCGTCGATGAATTGCCAAGCGACGTGCTTCAGTTCTTGCTCGCCAGCCGCTACTGCGAGGTCGACCGCTTCGGCACGATCGCACACGAGCTCTTCGGGAACATCGCACCCGGATGGGCGCAGGCCGCCGCGATCCGCGACTGGGTGCACACCAAGGTGAGGTTCGACTACAAGTCCGCGCGGCCGACGAAAACAGCGATGGATGTGCTGACCGAGCGAGTGGGTGTGTGCCGCGACTTCCAGCATCTCGCCGTCACGTTGTCGCGCTGCATGAACATTCCGGCGCGCTATGTGACAGGACAGCTCGGCGACATCCGTGTGCCGTTTAGCGGACCGGGGGATTTCAGCGCCTGGTACCAGGTCTGGCTCGGCGGCCGCTGGTGGGACATGGACGGTCGCCATAACGAGCCGCGACTCGGCCGCATCCTGATGGCGGTTGGTCGCGACGCCGCCGACGTTGCGATCACGACAAGCTATGCGGTCGCCAACCTGACGCACTTCTACGTCGAATCGAACGAGATCGACGCACAAGGAAAGGCCGTCCCGCTTCCGCCCGCTCAAGCCAGCTTGCAGGGCGAAGTGCAGCAGCGCGCCTGAATGCGCGTCGGCTAAAAGTTGAACGTGGAGTGCAGCAGAATCGTGCGGTTGGCCGCGGTCAGCGCGCTGTAGTCCGTCGCCACCGAGAGCGAATGCCCGAAGAGCGGAGAGGACAGTACTCCGACCGGATTTGCGGGATTCACGTGGTTGAACAAGTTCTGCGCCTCGACAGAGAAGCTGAGCGTCCACGGCCGCTCAGGCTTCGCCGGCGGCCCTGCGCCTGGCTGGGATGCAGCGCTCATCGCAGCCCGCGGGCCCACACGGAAATCCCTGCTCGTCTGCAGGTCCACCCAGAACAGCCCCGGGCCATTGCCGTAGTTGTACGGAATGATCTGCTGTGACGGCAGGGGATTGGCATCGAAGTTGCCATAGGCCGTGCGCACAACAGATGGACGCGAGAGATCCGTCGCAAACGCCGGACGGTCGTTGTAAATCGTGTCGCCGTTAAGATCGCTGCCCGTCGTGATATTGAACGGCCGGCCCGAACGAAGCGCGATGAACGGCTGCACCGCCACTCCGTACGGAAGATTGAACGCTCCGCCGAAGAACCCCTCTTGCGCAATGTTGGAGTCGTCGCGCCCGTAGTCCTGGCGAATGTTGTAGGAGTTCGATGTGAACCATGACGTTCCATTCGCGTCGCTGTGATTGCGTTGCGCAATGTAGAAGGCGTACACCATCACGCCGCGCTTCGGCATTAGCGTAACGTTCGAAGTGAACATCTGCGCGTGGCCGGTGCCTTCCGCGGTCTCTTGATAGATGTTGCCGATGCCGCCGAACGGACGCATCCCGCTGGCCGGATTGGCCGGGTCATACGTGCGCGGCAAAGGCGCGTTCGCGTTGAGCATGAGGTACTGATGCCGGCCCTCGGCGTCGGTGAAGTTGGCCGTGACCTTGGCGATTCGGCCGATCATCCGCTCCGCCACAATGCCGCTGACCACCGTGCGCGAAGTCCTCAACCGCGGATCGACGCGATAGATGGTCGGCTCCGTTTCGCTCAGCGAGGACGGCGGAGGAACCACCGGATAGAACGTCGGATTCTGCACGAGGTACGCCAGCTGATTAACGCCGTTCTGCCGCACCGACGGCAACAGGTCCGCCGCACTTAGCCGCTGATAGAACACGCCCGATCCACCGCGCAACATCATGACCGGCATCTTCGATGCCTTACGCGTGATCGCCCATGTGAACCCCACGCGAGGCGCCGGATCGTTATGATCCGGAGTCGCCGACTGGGTCTCATAGCGGAGACCGTACTTCAGCGTGAAGTGCTGCGCGAGCTTCCACTCATCGTCGCCGTAAACCGCAAGGTCGCCCGTGCTGACAACAGCGCTCGATTGTCCGGCCGTGAGGCTGAACTGCGTCGGCGTGCCGGCTTGATACGACGTTACGTCGGGGAAGATGTACTGCCCGTTGTAGCCCGCACGCGAGTCATTGCTGTCGCGATTGAACCGGTAGCGCATGCCGGCGCGGATGAAATGCTGTCCGTGCTCGATCGAGAGATTATCCTGCAGTTCGTACTGATCCAGGTTGTCGTCGAGCTTCTGTGTCGGCGATCCTCCGCCCGAGAACGCACCCTGAACGATGATCGCGGCTTGCGTGCTGTTCGGGTTCTGGCTCAGTCGCGAGCGGATGTACTGAAACCGCGTGTCGTTCACGACCTTGGAATTGAATATCTCGTTGTCATCGAGCTGCAGCGTCTGTGCTGTCGAGTGATTCGTGTAGCCTGCACTCTCGAGCACCAGCAGGCCCACACCGGCGTTAGTCTGCTGCACGTGATGGATCTCGTATCGGCCATAGATCTGGTTCGCCGCTGAGAAGCGGTGATCCACGCGAAGACTGTAATCGTTGTCCCACTGCGGATTGGGCACGCCTTCCGACAGCGTCGCATCCGGAGCCGCCGGATCCACCGCATTGACGACGGCGTTGTTCTGCAGATCGCTGCTATTCCCCGCAAGAAAATACGAGCTCGTCTTGCCCATCGGTCCGCTGACATTCCCGCGGTACAGCAGCTGATAGTACGGCGGCTGAACCTCGGCAAACGGATTGCCGGAGTTCATCGCATCCTGCGTGCCGCCGACATCCAACATGCCATGCAGTTGATTGCCGCCGGCCTGCGTCTCAATCTCCACGCGCCCGAAACCCGGCGTGTCGTACGCGGCCGAGTACGGATTGCTGTTCAGGTGAACCGCACGAATGGCCGACTTCGGAGGCACCTGCCCGTTGCTGAAGCCGTCGACATAAAACTGCGGAGCCGCAATCCCCGTTCCTCCGCCCGCCATCGCGATCAACTGCTGGCGCAACATTGCCGGATCGTCCGAGAGCATCTGCAACTCACTGCCGGAAAAGCTCAGAGCGCCGGTCTGGTCGCTGCTGCCCACAAACGGGCCGACGCTGATCTCCTCCGCCGCGACGTCGATCGACAGGCGAAGCTCAAGGTTGCGATGGTCACCAGGCTCGACGCGCGTCTCACGAGTCAACCGCCGAAAGCCTGGCGCCTCCGCCGTCAGCGTGTAGGCGTCTCCCGGCACGTCGACGGCGAAGCTCCCCGTCGCATTGGTGACTACGTCGCGATCGAGGCTCTGACTATGAATGTGAATCGACGCCCGCGCAATGCGGGCACCCGACGGATCCGTGACGACGCCCGAAAGGACGGCCGGATCGTCCAGGCTCTGGGAATCGGATGGAACTGCGCCGAAAGTCAGGGAGCCCAAAATCAGAAACGTGTCGAAACACCGGCGCCAATGCCGCATTCCATGTACCGTACAGGGGTGACCTACGGGGGACAGCTCTACGTGGTCGGATCGTTTGGGTAAGAGTACTCGAAGCGGTGACAAACGGGTACACAAAAGTAGCGAATTTCCGCGCCGTAAGCTCCTGAAATCGCGTCGTCTACCGCACATTACTTGGGTTTTGCCCGCACAAATCGGAGTGCCAGGAACGCGCATTCGGCTCATCCTTACTTCATGGCAACCACCACCGCTTTCGTTCCAATGACGATGAAAAGGAATTCTCTTTCGATTGAGCCCGATAGCGCCTGGCAGAAGGTACTGGCGCGAGACGCGGGCTCCGCCGCGCAGTTTGTCTATGCCGTGCAATCGACTGGAATCTATTGCCGGCCGGGATGCCCCAGCCGCAGACCCGCGCGTCATAACGTGCGGTTCTTCGAAACCTGCGAAGAGGCAGAGGCCGCGGGATTTCGCGCTTGTCTGCGATGCGAGCCCAATGGCAAGAGCGCGCGTCCGGACCCGCGCGCGGCAGCGGTGCGGCGCGCGGCGGAGAAACTGGCCTCGTCCCATGGCGAACCGCTGGCGCTCGATGAACTGGCCCGCTCCGTCGGCCTCGGACGCTTCGCCCTTCTGCGCGGATTCCGGCGCGTGCTCGGCGTTACGCCGGCGGAGTTCGCGCGCGCCCAGCGCCGCGAACGATTTCGCCGCGAGATAACACGCGACACCAGCTCTGTCACCGACGCCGTATACGCCGCCGGCTTTGGATCTTCCAGCCGCATGTACGAGGACGCGGCCGCCACACTCGGCATGCAACCCTCGAAGATGAAGGCCGGCGGAGAGGGCGAGACGATTCGCTGGACGACCGCCGCCTCGCCGCTTGGCCGAATGCTCGTCGCTGCCACCGATCGAGGGCTCTGCGCGGTGCTCTTCGCAGACACGGACAGCGATGCCGAGCGCGAGCTGCGCAGCCGTTTCGCAAGGGCCACGCTCGAGCGCGATGACTTTGGTCTCGGCGAGGCCGTGCAGTTCGTTCTCGCGCAGATAACCGAGAACGACGGCGCGGTTGAGCTTCCCTTTGACGTTCGCGCCACGTCCTTTCAACACCGGGTGTGGCAGGCGTTGCGTGCCATTCCCCGCGGCGAAACACGAAGCTACGGCGAGATCGCAAAGTCCATCGGTGCGCCGAAGGCAGTGCGGGCGGTGGGCGCCGCGTGCGGGGCGAACCCGCTAGCCGTGGTCGTCCCATGCCACCGCGCCATCGCCGCCGACGGCCGGCTGACAGGCTATCGCTGGGGCGTCGAGCGCAAACGAAAGCTTCTGGCCATCGAGCGCGGCGAGCGCTGATTTCCCGCAACCGGCCGTAACCTGCAGCACGCGCCGTAGAATTACGGCAGGCCGCCGTTTGCGCCCGAAAAGGTCTCCTCCCATGAAGCTGCGTTCTGTGCTGCTTGTCGTTCTGATTCTCTGTGGTTTCTACCTGCTGTCCACCCGCTTCTTCCCAATCGGAACCATCGCCAATCTGGTCCGTAGCAACTCGCAGAACCTGCCGGGTTTGACCACCTCTACAGCCAGCGGCCCCCTGGGCACGTTTCAGCTGAGCGAGGCCGAGGCCGCTCCCTCGCTCGACCCCGAGGAAGAGCAGAACATCGCCGTCTATAAGAAGGCGCTGCCCTCCGTGGTCAACATCACGTCCACGCAGGTTGCGTACGACTTCTTCTACCAGCCGGTGCCGGAACAGGGCCAGGGCTCAGGATTCGTCCTCGACAAGCAGGGCCACATCCTCACCAACAATCATGTCGTCGAGGGTGCGCAACTCGTCGAGGTCACGCTCTCGAATAAGAAGAAGTACAAGGCGACTGTGCTTGGCACCGACAAGGCGCACGATCTCGCTCTGCTGCAGATCAACAACGCGCCTGACCTGCAGCCGGCCACCCTCGCTGATTCGACACATCTCATGGTCGGCCAACGTGTCTACGCCATCGGCAATCCCTTCGGTTTCGAGGGAACGATGACGCGCGGCATCATCTCCGCGCTGCGCTCGGTTCAACTGCCCTCGGGCATGAAGATCGACAACGCGATCCAGACCGATGCTTCGGTCAACCCCGGCAACTCGGGCGGCCCGCTGCTGAACTCTCACGGCGAGGTCATCGGAATCACCACCATGATCGCGGGCAATCCGAACGGCGGCGCAGCGCAGTCGGCAGGCATCGGCTTCGCGATTCCGATCTCAACCGCGAAGGCCGTGCTCGATGACTTTGCACGCTATGGACGCGTGCGCCGTCCATCCATCGATGCGGTAACACTCGCAATCGGACCGGACCTCGCCCAGCAGATCGGCCTGCCTGCCGACTACGGCGTGCTGATCGAGCGCGTGCTTCCCGGCGGCGCCGCCGAACGCGCCGGACTGCACGGCGGAACGCAAAAAGCCTACCTGGGGTTCACGCCCATCGTGCTTGGCGGCGATCTCATCGTCGCCATCGATGGCCAGGAGGTCACCAGCAAGCAGGACCTCTCCAACGCGCTCAACGAACACCACGCCGGCGACACGATCACCGTTACAGTCTTTCGCGGGCAGCACCGCATCAACATGAAGGTCACGCTCTCCGACGCCACCGAGCAGCCGACCCAGGGCGAAGAGACCTAAACAGCTCCGCTCCGCCCCCCGAACAGTTCCCGAATAATCTGCTGCTTATCCGGAAGACCCTCGTGCTACTATCTTGGCTCCGGCTCTACGAATAGGCTTACGCGGTTACATCGCGTTCATCATTTGGTCCGCTTTCCACGGCTAAATTGAGAGCGCGGAACTATCTTTGGTCTGACCTGGCGCGGAGTTTGAAACGATTCTGCGGCCATGCGATCGAAGAGCACACGGTGTCGCCACAGGAACGGAGCTCATGAAACAACACTTTGGAAGGCCATTTATTGCATTTTGTTTCATTCTTTTCACCGCGTTTGCTGCCATCGGAGTGGCGAGCGCACAGCAGACGCTGGGAACGCTCAACGGAACAGTGCTGGACATATCGGGTGCGGCCGTACCGAATGCCACAGTAACCGTGACCGATCCGGACATCGGCGTGACACGCACGACCACCGCGAGCAAGAGCGGCTTCTATCAGGTATTCAACCTGCCGCCAGGAACCTACAAGATCTCCGCGACGCATGCGGGCTTCCAAACCACGGACGTGGTGGGAATCTCCGTGACTGAGGCACAGGCGACCACCGCGAACATCAAGCTGAAGGTCGGCCAGGTGTCGGAGGCCGTCGAGGTTGAGGCAAATCCTTTACTCAACGCAACCGACGCGACCAACGGATACACCCTGAGCACAGGGCAGATCCAGATGACTCCCTTGGCGACCGGAAGCTTCACCCAGCTTGCGGTGCTCGCTCCCGGTGTCAACGCCGAGCTGCTGAGCGGCCTCGACTCGAACGCCGGCCTCGGCAATCAGCCGATCTGGGCCAACGGACAGCGCGATACGTCAAACACCTTCCAGGTCAACGGCGTGGATGCGACGAACCTGTTCAACGGCAAGAGCTCGTCGGGCTCCAACTCGCAGCGCTACAATTTCAACATCGGCGGCGGAAGCACGTCGGCGAGCTCGTCAGCCGGCGCGGCGACGATCGGCGGCGCGAACCCGGTGGGCACGTCCGTCTATGGATCGAACGGCAACAGCCTTCCCTCTCCTCCTCCGGAGTTCCTCCAGGAGCTCCGCGTGAACACGTCGATGTATGATGCGCAGCAGGGAGCCACCAGCGGAGCGCAGATCGACGCGAGCACGATCTCCGGAACGAACCAGTTCCACGGCCAGATCTATGGAAGCCTGGCCAACAACTTCCTGAACGCGGACCCTTACTTCTTCAAGCAGGAGGCGCTGCTGTCGCAGCAAGGCGTAGGCGCGTTCCCGCTCTCGCTGACCAACCCGCAGTTGCACCGCTGGACGGCGGGCGGGACGGTCGGCGGCCCCGTCAAGAAGGACAAGCTGTTCTTCTTCCTCGGCTACCAGTTCACCTATGACTCCGACGAGTCGACCGGCCTCACGCAGATGACGGTCCCATCCGGACTCACGAACGATCGCTCAGTAGCCGGCCTGCAAGCGGCGGCGGAGAGCTGGTCCGGTTCACCGTTCACGAAATCGATTGATCCGATCGCATACGACCTGATGAACGCGAAGCTGCCGGATGGATCGTTCCTGATTCCTTCAAACCAGGTGCCGGGTCAGGCGTACGCGTTTGGTGTGCCGAACGTGACGCTGATCGGAACCTCGGTCTTCGATGCGCACGAGGCCGACGCGGGCATGGATTACCAGGTGAACTCGAAGGACCGGCTCTCAGGCAAGTACTACTACCAGAACGACCCGGTGACGCGCCCCTACGGCGTGTCGCAGACCGGCGGGTTCCCGGTGACGCAGGAGAACGGGGCTCAGGTAGGTGCGATCGACAACACAATTTTGATCGGCTCGAACCTGAACTGGGAGCAGCGGGTGGGCTACGCGCGCCAGTACTCGTACACGTATAACGTGCAGACGCTGGGAGCGGACGCCACGCCGGGATCGCCCTATAACGGGCAGCCGAACTACGGCATCGGCACCGGCGAGTACGGCGTGAACAACAGCGTGCTGCCCGGCCTGCTG
>DASYBN010000355.1:0-7350 GCA_036500785.1 Acidobacteriaceae bacterium | reverse complement strand
CCGCGGACCGGCGCTGTTCATCCAGACCGGCGACAGACGCAAGCTCATTGGCCGTCCGGCGCGCCAGTGCAACTTGCGAAGAGTCCTGAATCGGAATAATAGAGGTTTGCTTCAGCGGCTCCATTTGGTGATGGTGACGGTCGTCCCTTCGTTGAGCTTGGATGCAATGTTGAACTCATCCATCAGACGACGGGTTCCGCCCAAACCGAGACCCATTCCACTGCCACTCGTAAATCCATCCATCATGGCCTGATCGATGTCCCGTATCCCAGGCCCTCGATCCGCGAAGACAAGCCTGAGGCCTCTCTTCGGGCCATTGTTCAGGACCTCCATTTGAAGTGTTCCGCCACGGCCGTAATCAATCGTATTGCGTGCAATCTCACTCGCCGCCGTGACGATCTTGGTCTGGTCCACGATGCCGAACCGAAGCTCCGCCGCGACCTTTCGAACCGATGTGCGGACTGTCACGACATCCTCAGACGTTCGAACCGTGAGGGTCTCAGATCTGAGAACTTCCATCCGTAGACTCCTCCGATTCCTCCGCTTCCAGATCGTGCTTGGCACGTGCGACATCGTCGCGCAGAATCTCCATGCCTCGCTCGACCGTCAGGGCAGTCCGTATGCCCGGCAACGACATGCCAAGCTCCACCAGCGTGATCGCGACTGCCGGACGCATCCCGACAACAACCGTCTGCGCATCCAGCACACGCGACATCGACGCGATGTTGCCCAGCATTCGGCCGATGAAGGAGTCCACCACTTCCAACGAAGAGATGTCGATGAGCACGCCGCGCGAGCCGTGGCGCACAATCTGTTCGGTGAGATCGTCCTGCAACTGCAACGCGAGCCGGTCGTGCATGTCCACCTGCACAGTAATCAGGAGAAACTCGCCCATCCGCAGAATAGGTATATGTTCCATGAATTGGCTCCCGAGTTATGCCTTGCCCGCGATGAGGGCTTTGCGGACCACCACATGACCCGTGCGCTGCATGGCGACCCGGAAGGCATCGGCAAGGCTGGCTTTGGTCACAATGTCTCCGAGATCAACGCCCAGATGAACGATCGTCTGCGCAATCTGCGGGCGTATGCCGCTGATGATGCACTCCGCGCCCATCAGCCGAGCAGCGGTGACGGTCTTCAAGAGATGTTGCGCCGTCAGCGTGTCCACTGTAGGTACACCGGTGATATCGATGATCGCAAGCTCCGATCCCGTCTCAACGATCCGCTCCAGAAGGCTCTCCATAATCGTCTGCGTGCGGCTTGAGTCCAGAGTGCCGATGATGGGCAGCGCGAGCACGCCATCCCACAGCTTCACCACCGGCGTCGACAGCTCCAGCATCTCCTCCTGCTGGCGGAGGATCACCCCTTCGCGAGCCTTCTGATACATCTCCGTCGTAAACAGGCCGAGCTTGTCGAGAAGCAGCGTCGCATTCCAGATCTCGTCGACCTGCTCCTCCGGCTTGGCGATGGAGGATCGAATCTGGGCGAACAGAGGCTGCTTGAACGAGAAGATGAAAGTCGCCGTCTCGCTCGGGCTGAACCCGAGGGCCGCCCGGCTCGCGGAGATCTCCTCGAGAAATTTGCGAACGTCTTTGAACGCGTCCGAGTCCGTCTGAGCTACGTTTCCACGGGTCGTTGCCTCCTGCACCAGTTGCAGGAAACGCCTGGATTGCGTCCTGATCTCGGACTCCGACAGACGGCTGCTCGACTCCTTGGTTCGACTCTGCTCTCGCGTCCAGTCGTCCAGGAGAGTCCCTTCGTGCTGGCGGAGAATTTCAGGAATTTTCGATGTGCTCACACAGACCTCTTCTGATGTATGGTTCTTACGGAACCCACAGTATAGCGAACCAGTTGGCGACGGCCCTTGCTTTGAAATTGATCGAAATCATTGAGTCGCGCACCCGACATTGAGCAATGATTCATCTCGCCAGCCGATGAATCCGGCCGCTGATAATAGGATTATGTTGTTCGCAAAACAAATGGAGGCAAGCGGCCCTTGGATCGCCAAATCATCCTGCTCGTAGACGACAATCAGACGCACCAGTATTCGCTCGGGAAGCATCTCGAGGAGTCTGGATTCATCGTCGTGCACGCGCAGACCGGTTCTGAGGCATTGGAAATGGCTGCTTCTTACCGGCCCGATGCGGTCCTGCTCGATATCAACCTGCCTGACATGACCGGCTTTGACGTTTGTGAGGGCCTCAAAAGCGACCCACAGACGGAGTTGATCCCTATCATCTTTCATTCAGCGACACACGACACCCAGTCGGCCAGAGCCCAGGCAATGGATCTCGGCGCGGTCTCGTTCCTCAGCTATCCCATCAGCATTGAGCACCTGATCCGAGTGCTGCAGGGAGCGTTCCTCCATGCTGGTGAACGCCGCCGGAGCTGACCGGCGACACACCTCACGCCGGTTCCGTTTCGCTTGCCGGGACGTGCACCACCGGGTGTGGGTGGCTCTTGCTGAACCCCGTCAGATGGCGCACGCCCGCCGCCGCAATCAGCAACAGTTCCAGCGCACACACACCGTCCCATTGCCAGCGTGACCACGCCAGGGTCGCCAACGCCGAGCCGACTGCGCCGCCAACAAAGTACATCGTCATGTAAATCGTGTTGAGCCGGCTGCGCGCCTGCGCTCCCAGCCCGAAGATGCGCGTCTGGTTCGCCACCTGCATCATCTGCGCGCCCACATCAAGCACCACCACGCCAATCACCAGCCCAAACATATGCAGCGCCACCGACGCATGCGCGCGCTCCGAAAGCCACAGCCAGGAGTACGACGCCGTCAGCACCGCACCCGCAGCCGTCACCACAAATCGTGTCCCGCGCCTGTCCGCGAGGCATCCGGCGAAGGGTGCAACCAGTGCGCCCGCAGCGCCGACGATGCCAAAAGTGCCGGCCACGCCCGGGCCCATGCCATAGTGCGCCGCCAACATGAAGACCAGCGTCGTCCAGAAACAGCTGAACGACGCGAACACCAGTCCGCCCATCACGCCGGCCTCGCGCAGCAGCGGCTCCGTGCGAAACAGAGTCCATAGCGAGCGCATCGTCTCCGCATAGGTCAGCGATTCGCGCGGCCGCATGCGCGGCATCACGCGATAGATGAACGGCACGAACACCGCATTCATCACGGCCGCCACGATAAACACCGTGCGCCATCCGTTCAGCCGGCTGAGCCATCCCGCGAAGGTGCGCGCCAGCAGAATCCCCAGCAGCAGCCCGGTCATTACCGTGCCGATCGCCTGCCCGCGCCGCTCGTGGGGTACGAGGTCCGGCGCCATCGGCAAAGCAACGTGCGTCACCGACGCCATCAGCCCGATCAGCACGCTCGCCACAATCATCCACGCCAGATTCTGCGCAAACGCCGCGAGCAACAGAGCCCCGGAAACGCCGGCATACATGCGCATCATCAGCGCGCGGCGCTCGGCCACATCGCCCAGCGGCACAAAAAACAGCAGCCCCGCTGCGTATCCCACCTGTGTTGCGACCGCGACAAACCCTATGGCTCGTGGGCTCTGCCCCAGGCTGCTGCCCATCACCGTCAGCAGCGGCTGGTTGTAATAGATCGACGCAACGCCGACCGCGCACGCCACCCCCAAAAAGGGTAGCGCCCACCGCCCGCTCAGCGCTGCCTTTGCCCGGTCCTCCATCAGCTCCCCAACCCTTTGAGTCTACACAGATCGATGCCGCTCGAAGCCCCACGCCTCCCTCGCCTCCGCAGAACAGATATGATGAAGAGTTGGGCACGAACTTGAAGAACGAAATGCAGAACCAGACCATCGCGATTGCCATGTCCGGCGGCGTCGACTCGTCGACCGTCGCCGCGATGCTGCACGCCCAGGGACACACCGTCGTCGGTCTCACCCTGCAGCTCTGGAACCAGCGCCGCCTCGCGGGCCGCGAAGGCATGCCCGAGACTGTGCAGGGTCGCTGCTGCTCCATCGACGACGTCTACGACGCACGCCGCGTCGCCGAACACCTCGGCATTCCCTACTACCTCGTCAACGCGCAGGACCGCTTCGAGGATGAGGTCGTTCGGCCATTCGTCAGCGAGTACCTCGCCGGTCGCACACCGATCCCCTGCACGCTCTGCAACAATCACCTGAAGTTCGATCAGCTTCTCGCCACCGCGCGGTCCATCGGCGCGGAGAAGATTGCGACCGGACACTACGCGCGCAATCACTTTGACCCCGCCCGCAATCGCTGGATCCTCTCACGTCCTTCGGATCGCTCCAAGGACCAGACGTACTTCCTCTTCGGCCTCACGCAGGAGCAGCTCTCGCACACACTGTTTCCTCTGGGCGAGCTTCGCAAGCCGGAGGTGCGCGGGATCGCCGCCGACGCCGGGCTCGCGCTCGCCGCGAAGCCGGACTCGCAGGAGATCTGCTTCATCCCAGGCGGCAGCTACTCGCAGTTCCTCAAGGCTTATCTCGACGAGCAGGGCCGCGAACTCCCGGACAGCGCCGGCGAGCTCGTTGCCCCCGGTTCCGGTGAAGTCCTCGGCCATCACGACGGCATCCACGCCTTCACGATCGGTCAACGCAAGGGCCTCGGCCTGAGCGCGCCCGATCCACTCTATGTTTTGAAGATTCACCCCGACTCGCACCGCGTCGAAGTTGGCTCGGACACAGAGCTCTACTCCCGCACGCTGCGCGCCAACCGTCTCAACTGGGTTTCGATCGCCGAGCCCGCAGAGCCCGTCCGCGTCAGCATCAAGATCCGCCACCGCCACGAGCCCGCTCCCGCCACGCTTCGCGTCATCGCGGACGACACCATCGAGGCGCTCTTCGACGAGCCGCAGCGTGCCATCACACCCGGCCAGTCCGCCGTCTTCTATCAGGACGACGAAGTCGCCGGCGGCGGCTGGATCTTCTAACTACAGATCGTACGGACTCGTCCGCTTCGTTCCCCCGGCCGGTCTGTACGATTGCGTGGCGCCGTAGGCGCGGCCTTCATCCTCGACACTGGCCTCCCGCGCCCGTCGAGCGAATGGCGACTTCTCCACGAACGTCTCAATTCCGCGCTTCAATCCGGCGATGATCCCTGCCACCTGCTGGATCGGCTTGCGCACGCTGTCCTGCACGGTCTGCGAAACATGGTGCGCCGTATTCAGCGCATCCGTCACCATGGCGTCCACGCGAGTCACCTTCGCCTGCGTGCGCGCGTTCACGTCCTTCACCGTGCGATTGATGTCGCTGGCCGTCGCACTGAACTCATCCACCTTGCCTCGCACCGTGTAGCTGATCTGCTCCACGTTGGTGGTGATCGTGCGCACCTTCGGGCCAAGCTCGTCGATCAGCAACCGGCTCTGATCGAGCATCGGCGACAACTTGGCCTCTGCCCGCTCTGCCATCTCCTCGACCTTGCGAACCAGCTTCAGCCCCATCATGCCCGCGATGCCAACGCCGATAAACCCGCAGATCACCCCGGCGGCGATGATCGCCATAAAGATCATCATCAGGTGGACATCATGCTGCATCGATCCTGCGTCCTCCTGCAACAGGGCCATACCCAGGCAGCCAAGTGATTGCATCATTCACCTCGTTCGGATTTCAATTCTCATGCCTGCGCCCGGCTGCCGCAACCGGCAATTCGTATTGCCGCCAAGCAGAAGGGCCGGTCGCACGAACCGGCCCTTCCTGTCTCGTGCGAAGATCCTCTACGCCTGCGGCGTCTCTGTGCTCTTCTGCATGTAAGCCTGCTTGCCCGCGTCGACTGCGGCGGAGACCGCATCCGTCTGGGTCTGCAGCACGTCCTTGCCCTTGTCGACATACTGCGACCACTGCGTGCGGCCTTTATCGTAGTACTCCTTGCCCTTATCGACGTATTGCCCGACCGCATCGCGGCCCTGCTGCACATACTGGCTCGCCTGCTCCCTGCCCTGGCTGTACAGCTGGTTCGCCTTATCGCGAGCCTCCAGCGCGCCCGCCATCAGGTCGTCCCGGGTCTCTTTGCCCGACTTCGGCGCATACAGAACGCCCACAAGTGCGCCGATTCCAAGCCCCGCCAGAAACCATCCAAACCCGCCTACGCTGCTATCGTTGTCCGCCATTGTTATCTCCTCGTAGTTTTCTTTCATCCGCGCTCTCGAACTGTCTCGAGATGCGCTTTTGCCGGGTCATTACCATGCTTCTGTGCCAGGCCCGTAGCCTCGCGAAACCTACCCGTCCATGCGAGTAGATGCCGGCCAGGTCGCCTTCGGTTGCGTTCAGTCCTCGCTCCTGCGGCGTCAGTGGAGACTAGCACAACCGCATCCGCCCCGCATCAGGTCCCGCCCCCAAGCCCTTGAAAAATGCCGATGATGCCCCGCTGCAGCGCTCCTCCGTGGACATGTAGCTCGCGTTGCGAATCGAGTAGTACACTGCGTTCAGAAGCGATCCGGCTTCCCTACCTCCGCGCTCCGATCGACCGGGCGCCCCCTGAGACTGAGATCTGTGAATCAACCAGCGTCTAAGCCGCGCGGATTTCTCACCCTGACGCTCCACGCCCATCTGCCCTATGTCGTGAACCACGGCAGCTGGCCGCACGGCATTGAGTGGCTCCTCGAAGCCGCCGCCGAAACCTATCTTCCGCTGCTCCGCGCACTCGATCGGCTCGACCGCGACAACATCGCGCTGAACTGCAATCTCAACCTCTCGCCCATCCTGCTCGAGCAGCTCGCGCACCCGGTCTTCCGTGCCGAGTTCCCGCGCTACCTCGACCGCAAGATCCTCGCCGCGCGCGAGGACGAGTCCTTCTTCCGCTCCATGGGCGAGCACGTCTACGCCGAAACCGCGCGCTTCTGGCAGAGCTTCTTTACCGACTCGCAACAACAGTTCGAAGCCCTGAGCCAGGACATCGTCGCCGGCTTCCGCAGCTTCGCCGATCGTGGGCTGCTCGAAATCATCACCTGCACGGCAACGCACGGTTACATGCCGCTCCTGGGCACCGACGAAAGCCTGCGTGCGCAGATTCGCGTGGCCGTCTCCACTCACGAGAAACACCTGGGCCGCCGCCCTCGCGGCATCTGGGCACCGGAGTGTGGCTACCGTCCCGCCGGCCTCTGGTCCTACCCCGTCGCGCCCGAAGGGGCCACCGAACCGCCCAGCTTTCCGCGCATCGGAATCGAACAGGCGCTCAGCGAATCCTCGCTGGAGTTCTTCTTCGTCGACACGCACCTCGTCCAGGAGTCCGCGCGCGTTCACTCGCCCTATGAATTCCTGCGCCGGACTGCAACTCCGAACCCCGGCTTCCACGGACCCGACGATCGCCGTCTCTATCACCCTTTTTACGTCGAGGGATCCTACGAGAAAAGCGCCGCAGTCACCATCTTTCCGCGCGATCCGCGCACCGGCCTGCAGGTCTGGTCCG
>DASYBN010000354.1:0-2119 GCA_036500785.1 Acidobacteriaceae bacterium | reverse complement strand
CATAGCCGTTGCCACTCCATCCCGCCGCTCGGCACAATACAGCGTGTTTTGGGTACGATACTCAGGCGAGGTCTTCCGCGAATGATTATTGGTGTCCCTAAAGAAGTTAAGGATCACGAGAGCCGCGTCGGCATCACGCCCGCCGGCGCCAAGGCCCTCACCGAAGCCGGCCACAAGGTGCTCGTCGAGCACGACGCCGGTCACCTCTCCAGCTTTCCCGACGACGACTACCAGGCCGTCGGCGCTGAGATCGTCGGCCATGCGACCGACCTCTGGCGCGCCTCGGAGATGATCGTCAAGGTCAAAGAGCCCGTCGAGAAGGAGTACCACAACTTCCGCGACGGCCTCGTTCTCTTCACCTACCTGCACCTCGCTCCGCTCCAGGAGCTCACCGACATCCTGCTGAAAAAGGGCGTCACCGGCATCGCTTACGAGACCGTGAAGGACCGAGCCGGCACGCTCCCGCTCCTTACGCCCATGTCCGAGGTTGCGGGCCGTCTCTCCGTCCAGGTCGGTGCCGCCTATCTCGAGAAGGAACATGGCGGCCGCGGCGTTCTGCTCGGCGGAGTGCCCGGCGTCCCGCCCGGCAACGTGTGCATCATCGGCGGCGGCATCGTCGGTACGAACGCTGCCAAGATGGCGCTCGGGCTCGGGGCCAAGGTCACGCTCGTCGACCTCAACCTCAACCGCCTCCGCGACCTCGATGACATCTTCAACGGCCGCGTGTTCACGCTCGCCTCGAACAGCTACAACATCGAGCGCGCCGCCCGCGAGGCCGACCTGCTTATTGGCGGAGTCCTCATCCCCGGCGCCGCCGCACCGAAGATCGTCACCAAGCAGATGGTCAGCCGAATGAAGAAAGGCGCTGTGATCGTCGACGTGGCCATCGACCAGGGCGGCTGCATCGAGACCGCCAAGCCCACGACGCACTCCAACCCCAGCTACGAGGTCGATGGGGTCGTCCACTACTGTGTGACCAATATGCCCGCGGCTGTGCCCAACACCTCCACGCTGGCGCTCACGAACGCGACCTTCCCCTACGTCCTGAAGCTCGCCAACCTCGGCGCGGAAGCCGCGCTCAAGTCCGATCCTGGCTTCGCCGAGGGTCTCAACACCTACAAAGGCAAGCTCACCTATAAGGCCGTCGCCGATAACCAGAAGCGCGAATTCACCGCCGCTGGTTCCTTGCTTTAGCCACGCGAACTGAAGAGGCCCGCTATGCAAAGGGAAGTCCTGCTGCAGATCGTCGAGCAAAATCGCTTTACGAGTCACTTCTCCTTCGACCGAATCACTCAAGAGAACGCCGCTCTCCGGCTAAATGACAGGGCCGCATCCATCGGATTCATCTATCGCCACATCGGCGAAACGGTAAACCTGTTCGGTCAGTTCTTCGGCATCCCCACCGACGTAACAAACACCACGATGGGACAGACAGATCATGGTCAGCCCTTCGATGTCGAATACAGCCGGCAACTGATCGCACGCGGATACGAGTCGCTAAGAAGCGTGGTCGAGAACAGCAACGATGAAGACTGGCTGCATGCGATCGACACGCCGTTCTTCGGCACAGTCCCGCGAATCAGGCTCTTCGCTCACGTCCTCTTCCACACCTCGCATCACGCGGGCCAGATCTCTCTCACTCTGTCCAAGGGACGAAACTGGCCTGAGCAGCGCGAAGCCTAGCGCTCAATCTCCAACGACTCGCGATTCCACACACCACCCTGCCAGCAACACCGTTGCGCCGAAGAGCAACGTGTCGCCGACGTAGTTCATGCCCTCGAGCGCCAGCGGCGTGTGCATTTCCGTCAGAAAGATCGGCACATAAAAGAACACGACCAGCAGAACGAGCATCGCGCCCGCAGCCGCAGCCGCGATCCTCACCATCCGTGGCACAAACATCGCGACACCTGCGGCCAGCAGAACCAGGCCTACGAAATACGCAAGCGCCGCCGGCCCCGGCACCCAAGCGGGCGTCATCTTCTCGAGCGGCACACCCGGCACATGCAGCGTATGCAAGAAGTGCTGGATCGCATAGAACACCATCGCCGCCACCACGATCACGCGGCCTAACCGCACCAGCGCGGCTCTCGCGATCTGCGGGATGGGTGTCTGCCCCAGG
>DASYBN010000353.1:0-5294 GCA_036500785.1 Acidobacteriaceae bacterium | reverse complement strand
AGCCCAAGATCGACAATCATGCCGTGATACACGTGCTTCGCCGCGAGGAGAGCTGCAGCATTTGCGTCTTCTGCCGTATGGACTTCGTAGCCCGCCCCCGTCAACGATTGCTCGACGAAGGTCCGAATCTCGAGTTCATCCTCGACCAACAGAAGTCGCATGATTCCATCATATTGCGCTGCTACCACCGGATGACGCAATCCTTCAACGTCTCCGCGGAATGGGCCGTCCATGAACAAATCGTCACCTTATTCCCCTCCTCAAAAGTGCTATCAAGAGAACAATAATCCCGTCTTAACGAGAAGCTGTTGGACATGGATGCGGTGGAGAAAGCACTGGAGCTGCCACCCGCGGTGGAAGTGCGGTCGGTTATCTTGAAGCGTCTCGTTAGACTAAGAGATATGAAGCCTCTCGCTCCGTCACCCTCGTGGCGCACCGAATCATGTCTAACCATCTGAGAAGCGAATAATGCCTGTTTCTACTCTGCTAGCGCCCAGTACCACCCGTTCCAGATTCAAGACGACTCTCTGGGTGTCGCTTGGCCTTACTGCGTTTTTTGTCTTCATCACTTCAGAAGTTTTTCTGGCTGCCGATTACCCGATGTACCACGCCTACCGGCTGCAGGTTATTGCCGACCGCGGTCTTCTGATCCCGCATGCGCTCGCCGGAACCGCGGCGCTTTTGATCGGTCCCATCAATTTCTCCTCGCGGATCCGACAACGTCACCTGCAACTCCATCGCATCCTCGGTCGCATCTACGTCGTCTCCGTGTTCCTTGGTTCATTTACGGGGATCGCTCTTGCGGCCGGCCGCCCGGGTCTTCCCGGAACCTCCATGCAGGCGGCCGCCTGGATGGTCTGCACCGCCGCCGCCGTAATCACGGCGCGCAACCGCCAAATCACACAGCACCGTCAATGGATGGCGCGCTCCTATGCAGTTACCTTTACCTTCGTCTCCAGCCGCGTGCTCAATCTCTGGCCTCGTTACTGGAGTCACCTGGGCGACGCCTTAGCCGGCCTCGGCGTGATTGCGTTCACCCTTGCGTCGCTGCTGATCGTCGACCTCGGGCTTAACTGGCACGAGCTAACAACCCGTCGTGAACGATCGACGGGAAGGGAGCTGTGAGATTTTCAGATTTGGGTTTGCGAGATGTTCTATCTCCCGAAGCTGGTCCCCTCCAGCTGCGAGTCGACCACGGGACCGTACCCGCCTAGCTGTCCGACGATCCTGACCACCGCAGGTTGCTCACCCTCCAGTATCCACACCGTCACATCTTTCGGCTGAAGGCCGATCAGCGACGCAATCACACCGATGATGCCGCCTAACTCCGGATGGATGCGAAACACCGTCGCCTTAAGGGTCTGCCCTCCGGCACGAAACGATTGCTCGCCCTCCGGAGAGATCAGGATCCGAACTATTCGCCCGCCGCCGAACGGCGCGAGAATCCCTACACGGAATGGTGCAGTATTGGGCGGCACATTGAGCAGTAGAGTCCCAACGAACCCATTCGCCAGGTCATCCGGGAGGTCTATGTGCTCGCTTTCGACATGTATCTTGCCCTTCTTGTCTGTTGTTCGGCTGGTCGCAATCCCGGTAGCGGCTTCTATGGCAAAGTCAGCGGGTTTCGCAAAGAATGGCCCATTCTGTATGTGGTGGTAGCGTACTAACCGAAACGTACCCTGCTGACTGTACGTCGTCGTCTCATCATCAGTGGACCCATCGAGAAAGTGAAACGTCAGGTGCATCGTTACTTCATCACCCTGCGCGACCTGCGAAAACTCGCCGTTGGCGATGATTTTTCCAGCCTCGGAGCGCACCGCCAGAAACCGATGCATCGGGCGTTGGATATGTCTTACTGAAATTGGTTCAGCAAACCCTGTTGTGCTCACCGTCATCGCCCAAAGAACGATGGCCAAGAGATCGCTTCGCCTCATTAATTACCTCGTTCTAAACACGTTAGACTGCGTCCGATCTCAGCTCCATCAGCTCCAAAATGACGATTTGTACAGTTTGTATAGAATGACGCGCCGAACTGTTTTTTTTCCCGTCTACTAGAATATGCGTCCGCCAGATCGATGGAATATCCGGTGAGGTGGGAGGGAATGGTTGCAAGAAGAAGTTCTGGTCCTCGGAGGTGGAGTGGCAGGTTGTGCCGCTTCGATCGCACTCGCTCGCAAGGGGCGGAGCGTCACGCTGATCGAACGCGAGCCCACACCGCGCCATAAAGTCTGCGGAGAGTTTCTGAGCGGTGAGGCCCTTGAGGATCTGAATGCACTCGGCATCGACGTCGCTTCGCTCGGGGCCGTGCCCATTGACTACGTTCGCCTCGCCGCTGCCAGGCGCGCTGCAGAGGCTCCGTTGCCTTTTCCTGCGGCGTCACTCACGCGCAAGGCACTTGATATGGCGCTTATTGCCGAGGCCGTCGCGGCTGGAGTCCGCGTAGAGCGCGGTCGCAGTGTGCAATCGCTCAGGCGTACGACAGCTAATGTCTGGGAGGCTGCGCTCGATGACGGTACGACCCGTGAAGCGCCAACCGTCTTTCTCTCTACCGGCAAGCATGATCTCCGCGGCCATGCGCGCCCAAAAGACCCGGAGCGGTGGGTTGCCTTTAAGATGTATTTTCGCCTGGCTTCCGACCAGGCCGCTGAGCTAGCGGGCGCCTCCGAGTTGATGCTCTATCCCGGGGGGTACGGTGGAATTCAGCCGGTGGAAGGGGGCATTGCAAATCTCTGTTGCGTGGTGCAACAGAGATATCTGCCCCGTACGGGCGATCGCTGGGCAGACTTCCTTGCGAGGATGCAGCAGGACTGTCCACACCTGGCTATGAGGCTCGCCGGTGCGGAGCCGCTGCTGGCCAAGCCGATCGCCATCACCCACATCCCGTATGGTTATCTTCGTCGCACGACGGAGGAAGGGCTCTACTGTATCGGCGACCAAGCGGCCGTCATCCCCTCGTTCACGGGCGACGGCATATCGATCGCGCTGCATACTGCACGCTGTGCCACCAATGCTTATCTCGCAGCAGAGCCGGCTCCGATCTTCCAGGCTAAACTGCGTTCCGCACTGCTGGCCCAGATGCGTCTTGCGGAGTTCGCTGCCGATGGCTTGAACAACTCACTCGCGCGCGCTGTATTGCCGTTTTGCCTCAGGGTCTGGCCGGGCGTGATGCGCGTGACGGCCAGGCTGACTCGGGTCGCCCAGGCCGCCGCTGTTGCTCCACAGGCAGTTGCCGGCTGAAATCCGGCCGCGTAGAAACAACTCTGGCTGGTCAAAGCCTTTCAGGGGAGATGGAATGAAATCCTTCGCGGTCGTTGCGCTCGCGGTCATCTTGGCTCCCGCGACCCTTGCCCAGCATCAGACCTTCGCGATCAACCCCGATGCCAGCGAGGTGAAGATGACCCTCAACACGACCCACGAGGTTGTCAACGGCACGTTTCACATTCAATCCGGATCGATTGAGTTTGACAGTAGCAATCCTGGGATGGCGGGTTCAGTGGTCGTACTGGCGGGCAGCGGGAAGACCGGAAACGACAGCCGGGATAAGAAGATGAACAAGGACATTCTTAAAGTGGACCAGTACACGACCGTCTCCTTTGCGCCCAAAACTTACACCGGTGCAATCGCGGCGCGCGGCGACTCGACCATTCAGGTGAGCGGAGTGTTCACCTTGCTCGGAGACCCTCACAACCTGACGATTCCTATGCAGATTCACATCGATGGATCGAAGGCAACGGCGAAGGCAAAATTCATCGTTCCGTATGTTCAGTGGGGTCTCAAGAACCCAAGCTTCATGTTCTGGAAAGCTGAGAATGATGTTGCGATTGATCTAAATCTCGTTGGCCAGATTTCTCAGTAACTGACCGCGAATGAGCCGTCTGCGATTCCAGGAAATTGGCAAAGGACGCAGTATATGCCGCCCAGGATGACGGAATCGTCATCCACTCTTCTTCTGTGCAATTGTTCACCGGTCGTCTAATTGTGAGGAAGCACCTACCCAAAAGATGTTTTCTTCCGGTCATCTCCCGCTCGCCTCATTACTCGTCTTCTCTTGCCTGACGTTGACCCAATCCTCAGGTCAATCCTTGACGGATGCGCTGCCATCCAGTACGCCGCTCCGCATTCGCACCGCGCGTACCGCGCACCTGCACATTGGCTCGAAGATCACAGGCGTGCTCGTGGAACCCGTTTACCTCCGCGATCATCTCGTGCTCCCGCAGGGCACGATCGTGCGCGGCGTCGTGAGCGCTTACGACCCTGTAGATCGCAAGATACGTGCCCAAGCGCTGCTCAACGGCGACGTCACCCCACTCCGGGACCCCATCGTTGACTTCAACCGCCTCCAGGTCCCCGGCTCGAAGCAGGAGATCGCCTTCTCCAGCCGCGCCGTGATGCGTGACACCCAACTCGTCCGCTTCGTAGCTCGCAGAAACCGCCCCACGTATGTCCAGCAGGCCGAGTACATGGCGCGCGCGCAGATCAAATCGATTCACGACGCCTTCTTCACTGCGGGCCGAACCGACCGAGTGCTGCGCCTGCTCTACTCGCAGCTCCCTTACCATCCACAGCGCATCTGGGCTGGTACGGGCTTCATCGCAGACCTCGACGCACCACTCGACGTGCCCTCATCGCAACCAGCGCCCGTTCCACTTGCCTCCGCGCCGTCGCTCGACTCTATCGTTGTCGTGGCGCGCCTCGACACTCCACTTAGCTCCGCAGACTCCAAGCCTGACGATCCTGTCACCGCCACAGTCACTCGTCCGGTTTTCGACGCACAGCACAATCTCGTCGTCCCCGAGGGCGCCACTCTCGAAGGCGTGGTGACCCGCGCCAAGCGAGCTCGATGGTTCGGGCGCAACGGTCAGCTCCGCTTCGGCTTTCGTGGTCTTGCCGATGAGGTCGGAACGGTTCACGTCGACGGCAACGTCACGGGGGCGGCGGGCGCCACCTCCGAGAACCTCGCCGTCGATGACGAAGGCAATGTCAAAGCTCAGCCGGATAAAAGCAAAATTCTGGCTCCGCTGCTTCTCGCCTATACAGCTGCTCTCGGACATGACGATGACGGCGGGGTCGGTCAGACGGTAGTCGGCTCCAACGGCTTTGGGCTCGTGGCTCGCTTCATCGCCTTTACAAATAACAAGGATGTGGCGACTGGTTTCGGCATGTACGCACTCGCGAAGTCGGTCTACTTCCGCTACATCGACCGCGGTCACCAGGTCACTTTCCCGCGCGACACGGAGGTCGAGATTCAGCTCGTCTCCCGCACCGCGAGCGAGCACCGCCCGACCGAGCCGCAA
>DASYBN010000352.1:0-4713 GCA_036500785.1 Acidobacteriaceae bacterium | reverse complement strand
TCCCCAGCTATCACTCTTATCTTGCAAAGAGCTGGGGACTGGCGCTGGCGTCCGCTCTGGTCGCGGCGTTCGCAACGCAGCATCCAGATGGATGGATCGCGACCGCGTGTGCTTTCGGCGCTCTGTCCACCCTGGAAGGAGTGGCGATGTCACTGATCATGCCCGTGTGGCGGCAGGATGTGAAGACGCTCCCGATCGCGTGGCGGCTCCGGCGCATTGCACAACGCAGGCAGTCGCGGCTGATGCCGAAGATCGCGGGTGCAGCTCTGCTGCTGATTGCGATCTGCACGGTCCCGGCTTATGCGCAAACGCATGAAGCTATCTACGAGAGCGGCACAGCGGCGGTCGCGGTGAATACGAACGCGCCAATGACGGCTGCAACGGATGGGCTTCGTTTCGAGGCACCTACACCGCTCGTCATCCCTTACGACAAGATCGACAATGCCGCATGGAGGAAGGATGTGCGCGTGCACATGGGATTCTTCCCGGCAATGTTCGTCGGAGTGTTCGCGGCGCGCGAACACGTTTACCGGCTGACACTCAGCTACCACAACGAGGCTGGCGCAAGTCAGGCGGCTGTCTTCCAACTCGGGCGGGAAGATGCGATTTCGCTCTCCGAACTGCTGCGGATGCGCGTCCCGGAATGCAAGGAAAAGGGCCGCTGCGTTCCGCTCTACGACGAATAGGCAAAACGAAAGGAGCGCCTCGCGGCGCTCCTTTCTCGACTGCTGATGACGATTGCTTACGCGACGACCTCGAGGCCCATCGAGCGGGCGGTGCCGCGGATCGTCTTGGCCGCAGCCTCAACCGAGGCGGCATTCATGTCCGGCATCTTCTGCTTGGCGATCTCGATGATCTGCTTCTCGGTCACCTTGCCGATCTTGTCTTTGTTGGGCGTCCCGGAGCCCTTCTGCACGCCGGCAGCCTTCAGGAGCAGCACCGGTGCCGGGGGCGTCTTGGTGATGAACGTGAAGCTGCGGTCCGCGTAGACGGTGATGACGACCGGGATCGTCATACCGGCGAGGGCCGGCTCCTTACTGGTGCGCTCGTTGAACTGTTTGCAGAACTCCATGATGTTGACCTGTGCCTGACCGAGCGCGGGTCCAACCGGCGGCGCGGGCGTCGCCTTGCCGGCGGTGATCTGGAGCTTTACGTAGCCTTGTACCTTCTTCGGTGCCATATTCGTAGTCCTTCCATATAGATGCGAACCGGAGTTCCGGTGCCGCATGGATTGGTGATTCCTGAGGAGCTAGAAGGTCCGGTGAAGCGGCCGGGCTGGAACTCCTGCGATCGAGCGGCCGGAAGCGCGCAAAAACCTGAAGCGATTCTCATCGCGGTCCCGGTAGAACTCTGGTGCAACACTTGTTGGCAACCCCCGGAGATTGTTCCGGAAAAGCTGCGGAAAACCCTGTGGGCCGGAGGCTGAATAGTTGTGCAGCCCGGCACGGAAATCCTGTGCGTCTGATACCTGGAGTCTCCGCTCCCGCGGTATCGCGCGAACCCTACTGCTCGGCCTTCTCTACGTTGGCGAAGCTGACCTCGGTGGGGGTTGGACGGCCGAAGATCGAGACCATGACCTTGAGGGTCTGCTTGTCTTCGTTGACGTCGTCGACCGCACCGTTGAAGTTGGCAAACGGGCCCTCGGTGATGCGAACCTGCTCGCCCTTCGTGAATTTGAGTTTGAGCTTGGGCCTGTCCTTGGTCACGTCGCTGCGGTTAAGCATGGCGTTGACCTCGGCCTCCGAAAGCGCGTTGGGCTGGTCGCCCGTCTGCAGAAAGCCGGTGACCCGCGGGGTGTTCTTCACCACGTGCCAGAGATCGTTGTCGAGCGCCATCTCCACGAAGACGTATCCAGGAAGAAAGACGCGATCAATGGTGTACTTCTTGCCGTTGCGCATCTCGGTCGTGGGCTCGGTCGGGATCTCGATGCGTCCGACGCGATCTTCGAGATGGTATGCGGCGACGCGGGACTGCAGCGACTCCTTCACCTTGCGCTCAAATCCGGAGTAGGCGTGAATGATGTACCACTTGAAGTTGTGGTTCGCAGTGGGGGTCTCTTCGGCGGGCGTCTCGGTACCGGCGTCAAACGCCGGGGTCTCGCCGCTGTCGGCGCCGAGGTTCTGGTCAACCGCCGTGGCCTGCTCTTCCGTGGTCTGTTCGAGCTTCAACTCGTCTGCCATCGTCCTTACTTTCTCATCTGCGCATGCCTGGAGGACAGCGCTGAAATCCTTGCTTCAATTCTGATACTGCCACGTCTTAGTGATGCGTCAGGTGGAGAAATACCTGATCGATGCCCTTGCCCACAACAACGTCTACGAGCTCGAAATACGCGGCAAAGAGAAACACCGTCACCAGCACCACAATCGTCGTATTACGAACCTCATCGCGCGACGGAGCCACGACCTTGTGCATCTCCTGGCGCGTCTCCTTGAGGAACTCGACCAGGCGCTGCGGGCCTGCGGTGATCTGCGGAAGTGCGGAGTTCGTCTGCTCGTGATCCGTGGTTGCAACTGCTGCTTTGGCCATTGGTGCTTCCTTACATCTAGACGTTCCGCGGTGGCCGCGGGTGCCTCGGAAATCCCCGAAAAGAATCGCGGAAATCTCCGAAAAAGTGATGGCAGGGGAGCTCGGATTCGAACCGAGAAGTCCGGTTTTGGAGACCGGCAGTTTAACCGTTGAGCTTACTCCCCTGTGTTGGCGGAGAGCCTACTTGGTCTCCTTGTGGTCCGTGTGCTTGCGGCACGTGTTGCAAAACTTGGAGAACTCGAGACGCCCGGTGGTGGTCTTCTTGTTCTTGGTGGTGGAGTAGTTCCGGTTCTTGCACACCGGACACTGCAGGCTGATGATCTCGCGCATTTCGGTTCTCCTTCAAAACGTGGCCAGCCACATCGGCTGGCAAGCAGCAGGCCATTGATTTTGCAGGATTTAGACCCTGCGCACCTGACACGCCGCGACGCAGGGCTTATTGGTCCCTGCAACCAGAATCCTGAATTGTGCTGCTGGAGGGGAGCGCTTCAGGCCACGCTCTCTAGATATTATCCACGAAAACGGCACTTTGGGGAAGCACTTGACACTCCTGTTGTCCTATCGCCCAGTCCACGTCTTGACTGTGATCTTCCCACGCCGCCAGCCATTTTGCTCTAAGACTTCGTAGACCCTGTTCATCTGGTCCGACGGCGCGTTCGGTGCCGCTTCGATCGTCACCGAAGTGACCGGGCTGGGATTGGCGTCGTTGTAGCAGCCAGCTCGCAAGTCGCTTTCCAGCCGTTTCATGCTTGTTCGGTATCGACCGTGAAAACGATTCGTGAAGACCTCGCCGTTTGGCGCAATCTGAATAACTTCAGGACAGACATCAACCCGACTCATAGGCGCTTGAAGGAGCGGTATCCAGAGCGGCAGCAGAAACATGCAGCAAACGTATCAGAGTCAAACGCAAGCGGCGAGCCGAAGCTCGCCGCTTGATCTATGCGTGTAGCGATAGGCGCTCGCGCGTCCCGCCGCACCGCAGGTGCTTACTTGATGATCTCGGCGATAGCTCCCGCGCCGACGGTCCTGCCGCCCTCGCGAATCGCAAACCGCAGACCCTTCTCCATCGCGACCGGCGTATGCAGCGTGACCTCCAGCTGGATGTTGTCGCCGGGCATCACCATCTCCGTGCCGTCCGGCAGCTTGGCCGATCCCGTCACGTCCGTGGTGCGGAAGTAGAACTGCGGACGGTAGCCGTTGAAGAACGGCGTGTGACGTCCACCCTCCTCCTTCGAGAGCACGTAAACCTCGCCCTTGAATACCGTGTGCGGCGTGATGGAGCCGGTCTTCGCCAGCACCATGCCACGCTCCACATCTTCCTTCGCGATGCCGCGCAGCAGCAGACCCGCGTTATCACCCGCCAGACCTTCGTCGAGCTGCTTCTTGAACATCTCGACGCCGGTGACGACGGTCTTGCGCGTCTCGCGGAAGCCGACGATCTCTGACTCCTCGCCGACCTTTACCTTGCCGCGCTCGATACGGCCCGTCACGACGGTGCCACGACCCGAGATCGAGAAGATGTCTTCGATCGGCATCAGGAACGGCAAGTCAACCAGGCGATCCGGCTGCGGCACGCTCTTGTCCACCGCCTCCATCAGCTCGTCGATCTTGGCCTCCCACTGCGCCTCGCCGTTCAGCGCACCCAGAGCCGAGCCACGGACCACCGGAACATCGTCGCCCGGGAAGTCGTACTTCGACAGCAGCTCACGAACTTCCATCTCAACCAGGTCGATCAGCTCGGGATCGTCCACCGCATCGCACTTGTTCAGGAACACGACGATGTACGGCACGCCCACCTGACGAGCCAGCAGAACGTGCTCCTTGGTCTGCGGCATCGGACCGTCGGTCGCGGCCACGACCAGGATCGCGCCGTCCATCTGCGCGGCGCCCGTGATCATGTTCTTGATGTAATCGGCGTGGCCCGGGCAGTCGACGTGCGCGTAGTGACGGTTGGCCGTCTCATACTCCACGTGCGAGGTCGAGATCGTGATACCACGCTCGCGCTCTTCGGGAGCGTTGTCGATCGTGTCGAACGAACGGAAGCTGTTCTTCGGGTTGTGCTTCGACAGAACCTTGGTGATCGCCGCCGTCAACGTCGTCTTGCCGTGATCAATATGACCAATCGTTCCAACGTTCACGTGCGGCTTGCTGCGATCAAATTTTTCCTTCGCCATGACTGCTCTCTCC
>DASYBN010000351.1:0-3737 GCA_036500785.1 Acidobacteriaceae bacterium | reverse complement strand
CAGGCCAGTGGAGATGTAGGGATGCGTTTCCGCGAACACATCCGGGTTCACGCGCAGGGCGATGCGGGCTGTTTTGCTGAGCGCTTGCGCACGCTGGGCAAGCAGCTCCAGCTCGGCTTCGCTCTCGACGTTGAAGAGCAGGATTCCTGCCTCCAGTGCAGCGTCGATCTCCCAGGCCTGCTTGCCGACGCCGGAGAAGACGACGCGCGGGAGGGATTCGGGCGCTGCGCGGCGGACGCGCTCCAGCTCGCCGCCGGAGACGATGTCGAAGCCGCAGTTGAGCGATGCGAGGAGCTTGAGGATGGCGAGCGAGGAGTTGGCTTTGACGGCGTAGCAGAGGGTGTGCGGCAGGCCGTTGAACTCGCCCTTGAGCATGGCAACGCGCGAGCGGATGTCGTCGGCGGAGTAGATGTAGAGCGGCGTGCCGAATTGTGCGGCGAGGTCGGTGATGTTCACCGTGCCGCAGCAGAGTTGATGGTCGATGTAGCGGAAGGGACGCGGGGCGGGAAACTCACTCACGAAGGCGTCACGCTCGTCATCTGCGGGAGCAGGTAGGGCTCGTTGGGAATGATGATCCAGGCGATGAGGTAGGCGAGCAGCGGGGCGCCGGCTCCGCAGAAGACGGTGAGGACGAGAATCAGACGGACCAGCATGGGGTCCCAACCGTAGCGCTGCGCGAAGGCGGCGCAGACACCGGCGATTCGGCGGCCCTGGCGCGGACGCTCCAGGCGCGGCCACTGCCGTGCGTAGGGCGCGGGGTTCACCGGGCGGCCACAGGTGCTGCAGAATCGAGCGGTGTCGCTCAGGCTTGTATTGCAGTCGGGACAGATCATGATCGCGCTCCTCAAGACAACATCTTGCCATACGCTCAAGGGACTCGTGGAGTTCCCCCGGCTACTTTCCGGCGTACGGGGCCTTGAGGTATCTGCGGGCGAGTTCGGCTTGCGAGGGGTCGCCGCCGGATGCGGCCATTTGGTACATCTTCACGGCCTGCGCGCGCTGGTGGATCATGTCGTAGACCTCGCCGGCGTTGACCTGCGCGCGGCGGCGAAGCCAGTCGCTGCAGTTGGGCTGCTCGGCGGCCTGGATGTAGGAGTTCACGGCGTCGGGGAGCTGGTTGTAGCCGCGCTCGGTTTCGGCGAGGCCGAACCAGGCGAGCTGCAGGCGAGGGTCGATGAAGTAGCCGGGTTTCTCGGCGTCGGCGAGAACCTGCTTGTAGGCGGCGATGGCGTCGTAGCCGTGGCCCTGGTCCTTGAGAAGGTTGGCGACCTCGAGGGCGAAGAGGAAGTCGTGCGGGTATTGGTCGGTGAGCGAGCGCTCGACCTGGAGGGCCTCGTTGTAGTGGCCGTCGTGCCGAAGAAAGAGGCTGAGGGCGGTGCGGGATTCGACGCTGGTGACGACGCCGTGCGCGGCGGAGTCGCGCAGGAGCGCGAGTCCTTTTTCTTTGGAGCCGCCGACACCGAACATGCCAACCATCATGCGTAGGAAGCGCGGCAGGCTGGCGACGGCGAACTGCTGGATGCCGACAGCCATCTCGGCGTCGGCGTAGAGCGGGTCGATTTTGAGGACGGCTTCGCTGTCGCTGCGCGCCTGCAGACCCTGGTGCGCGGCGGAGCTGAAGGAGTGGTCGGCGAGTGTGATGAAGGCGGCGTGCATGCCGCGGGCGTATCCGCGGGCGAAGAGCGCGTTCTTGTCCTGCGGATTTTGATTGAGGCGCGCGTCGCACATCCCGATGATCTTGTCGGTGAGAGAGCTGATCTGGTCGCGGGCTTGTTTGGAGATGTTGATCTCGCGCTTGGAGAAGAGAAAGCTGTCGTGCGCGTAGTAGGTGGTGTCGAGCAGGTCCTGATGGTAGAGCTCGCGAAAGACGGTCACGACAAGGATGTAGTTCCAGGCCATGGGATCCTGCGGATGCTCGTCTGCGACCTGGTTGAAGTCTTTGACCGCGGCGTCGAAGTCGAGGTCGTAGAAGCGATCGAAGCCCTGGCGGACCTGCGGGTCGAGGTTCAGTGGGTCGGTGTGGGTGTTGGCGGGCTGTGCTTGCAGGCTGCGGCACAAGATCAGCACGCAGAACAGAAGCAAGGGCAGCCACAACGCGGATCGTCGAGGCGGGAGTTCGTTGGCGCAGCGCGAGCGGCGAAGCACAGATACACTATACCTGTCGCGGGTTGGCCGAATGCTGCAGCGCTGCCCGGACGTAATCGCTCGAGACCGATGAACTCGTCCTTCTGGAACCCGTCGATTTTGCTTCCGCCGATTCTTCTGCTGCTTGCATGCGGCGCGTATATCTTTTGGCCGCAGCACAGGCTGGCAGCGGTGCCGGAGAAGACGCGGCTGGATTATCTGCGCGAGCGCAAGGATGTGATCTACGAGAATCTCCGCGATCTGAACTTCGAGTACAAAGCTGGGAAATATCCGGAGGCGGACTACGCGGCGCAGCGTGATTCGCTCGAGGGTGAGGCGGCGACGGTGGTGGCGGAGATGGAGTCGCTCGGCGGTTAGAAGCGGTACCTCAGCGGCTAGAGCCGCAGTTCTTTCGCAGCGGTTTACGGCGCGGCTGAAGCCGTGCCCTTCACGAGACGAGTTTCAAGACGCACGACCAGGATTGATCGTTAGCGTTGTGCGTCGGCACTGAAGTATCCTGAGTTGTGCCTCGAATTCAGAAAATCGTTTGCAGTTTTGCGCTTGTTTGTCTGTGCTCTTTCGTTGCATTTGCGGCGACGCCGATTACAGGCGTGGTGATGAATAAGACGACCGGAAAGCCTTCGGCCGGTGATACGGTGACGCTGATCCGGCTCGCGCAGGGCATGCAGGAAGCAACCCACACGACCACCGACGCGCATGGGCACTACACGCTGGATGTGCCGGATGATGGGCTGCACCTGGTGCGCGTGACGCATGATCTGGCGAACTACTTTCGGCCCGCGCCGGCGGGGACGACAACCGTGGATCTCGATGTGTACAACGCCGCGGCGAAGGTGAAGGGTGTGACCAGCGAGGCCGAAGTGATGCGCATCGAGAGCGATGCGAGCGGGACGGCGCTGCGGGTTGTGGAGAACTTTTTTCTGAAGAACGATTCGAATCCGCCGATGACGCAGTTCTCGAAGGCGCCGTTCGACTTCTGGCTGCCGGATGGAGCGGTGGTGGAGGGCGCTGCGGCGGAGTCGCCGGATGGGATGCCTGTGCGGCAGGCGCCGGTGCCGCTGGGCGAGAAGAATCACTACACGTTTCTCTTCCCTATCCGTCCGGGCGAGACGCGGTTTCAGATTACGTATCGCTTGCCGTACACGGGCAAGCTCGCGATCGAGCCGAAGCTGACGATGCCGACCGACACGGTTGCGGTGATGATTCCGAAGTCGATGACGTTTCAGCCGGTGAGTGGAGCGCCGTACAGCCCCGTGGATGACGAGGTGAATGCGCACACGCTGGTGGCGCGCAATGTGACGCCTGATCAGGCGATGGGATTCACGCTGACCGGGACAGGACAGCTTCCGCGCGATGCGAATGCGGCGACAGAGGCCGGTGGTGCTCAGGCGGCGCAAGGCGCGGGCGCGCCGGCGGATAACGGACAATCCGCGAGTGCGGACACGCGGCCGGGTGGAGGGTTGGGCAATCCGCTGGATGCGAGCGGAACGCGCGATCCGTGGGCGAAATACAAGTGGTGGATTCTGTCGGGGCTGGCGGTGCTGCTGGCGGCGGCGGCGGCCGTGATGTTGCGGAAGCCAGCGGATGGTGCG
>DASYBN010000350.1:0-1751 GCA_036500785.1 Acidobacteriaceae bacterium | reverse complement strand
GGTGCAGAACATCCTTGTCTTCCGGTTCGGCAATGGAATCTTCGAGCCGATCTGGAATCGCAATTACATTGATTCGGTCGAGATTACCGCGGCGGAGTCGATCGGCATTGAGGGACGCGGGCCGTTTTATGAGCAGGCCGGTGCGCTGCGCGATGTGCTGCAGAATCACGTGATGGAAGTGCTGAGCTTCGTCGCGATGGAGCCGCCCGACAGCTTTGAGTCGCAGGCGGTCCGCACCGAAAAGCTGAAGGTGTGGCGTGCGATCGATCCGATTCCAGTCACGGATACGGTGCGCGGACAGTATGGTCCGGGCAAGATCGATGGTCAGCCCGTGATCGGGTACCGGCAGGAGGACCGCGTCAATCCGCAGTCAACGACCGAGACGTTCGCGGGGATGAAACTGAATATCGAGAACTGGCGCTGGGCCGGCGTCCCGTTCTACATCCGTGCCGGCAAGCGGCTGAAGACGCGCGTCACGGAAGTGACGGTCACATTCAAGCAGGCGCCGCTGCACCTCTTCAAGACGAATAACTCCGACAGCCGCGTCTGCCCGAACGTGCTGAAGATTCGTATTCAGCCTGACGAGGGAATCTCCCTGGTGTTCGGCGCGAAGGTGCCCGGGCCGACGACGAACGTGAAGAACGTCGAGATGCACTTCAGCTACGCGAGCGCGTTCGGCAAGAGCTCGGCCAACGGCTATGAGCGTCTGCTGCTCGATGCGATGCTCGGGGACGGAACGCTGTTTGCGCACCGTGATGGCGTGGAAGCAACGTGGGCGCTGATGACGCCGATTCTCGAGGAGTGGAAGGCGAATCCGCCGAAGGACTTCCCGAACTACGCCGCCGGAACCTGGGGACCGAAGTGCGCCGATGAGTTGCTGGCGCGTGATGGACGCACCTGGCACACGAAGTAGCGCGACTCAACCGAACGATTTGAGAGCAGAGAGAAGAATGGCTCGTCCTGTAACCGTGACGTATGAGGTGTGGCCCACGGCGGCTGCAATGGCGCTGGCCACCGCGCAGCTGTTTGCAAAGAGAGTGGAGCAGGCGGTCGCAACGCGCGGCATCGCACGTATCGCGATCTCCGGCGGTTCGACACCGCAGGCGACGTTCAAGCTGCTCGCGGATCCCGCACAGCCGTTTCTCGCGACCGTGCCGTGGGATAAGCTGCAGCTTTTCTGGGTCGATGAGCGCTGCGTTCCACCGGACAATCCGGAGTCGAACTACGGCGTCTGTCGCGAGTTGCTGCTTACGAAGGCGCCGATTCCGGAGAGCAATGTATTCCGGATGGAGGGCGAGCTCGATCCGGAGGAGGCCGCCTCGCGGTATGAGAGCACGTTGCGCAACGTGATGCGGCTTGAAGGAGCGGAGTCGCCGGCGTTCGATCTGGTTGTGCTGGGGATGGGACCGGATGGCCATACGGCGTCGCTGTTTCCGCACACGGACGCGCTGAACGAGATGGGCCGGCTTGTCGTGGCGAATCACGTTGCACAGAAGGACACCTGGCGCATCACGTTGACGTGGCCCGTTATCAATCAGGCTGCGGAGGTCGCGTTCGAGGTCGAAGGTCCCGGGAAGACGGATATCGTCGCCGAGGTGCTGACCGGCCCGCGCGACCCGGAGCGGCTGCCGTCGCAATTGATTCGGCCGGCGAATGGTAAGCTTCTGTTCCTGCTCGATGAGGACGCCGCGAAGAAGCTGCCGCCAGCCAGCGCGGTGGCTGAGGCAAACGGATATCGTGTGGGAACGCTC
>DASYBN010000349.1:0-8178 GCA_036500785.1 Acidobacteriaceae bacterium | reverse complement strand
GTAGAGCGCGAGCGGCGGAATTGTATGGCTGGGATCGCCGATCTCGCTGATGCCTCCGTCCTCGACCACCACCAACTGAACATGGATGGTCTGGCCGGACGCCGCCGGGGCGCGAATTTCGGTGGGCAGCTTGCAGCCGCGAACAAGTTGGCGTGTCTCCGCGTCGTTGACCGTGTGATACGGCGTCAGGGTGGCGGCCTCGAAGTGGAGAACCAGAGGGATCTCCATCTGCTGCGCGACGCCATCGACCATGAGCGGATGGAACTTGTACTGGAGGGCGACGAGCCTGCCGTAGCTCTCCATCTCAGCGTTGTCGGAGTTGTGCTTGGAGGTCTCGCGCACCTGTCCGGTGCGGTCGGTGATGGCCTGGACAATCATGTAGCCGGAGAGCGGACCTTCGTGGGGATTCGGCCAATGAACATCCTGTGGCCTCGATTCGACCATTGCCTCTTCCTGTCGCGTTGAGACGAGGGTAGTGAGGATGCGATCAGCCGACGGAGTGGGATGCGCGATGGTGAATAGGGCGGGGTCAGGCGACTTCAGCTCTTCGAGCGTCGTGAGTGTGCCGTCAATGCGGGCGTGGTCGGCTTCGCCGCTGATATAACGGCGCGCGATCTCCTTTTTCCCGAAGCGGCCGAAGTCATGGAATTCCATGTTGTATGTGAAGTCCATGTCGAACTGGAGTGTCGGAGCATCGCCGCTGAAGCAAACCTCGGCCCAGGTGAGGTCATTGGTGATTCCGTTTGGCCTGTCCTCGCGCTTTACGCAGGAGTAGCTCATCTGCGGACCGATCGCGACACTCCGATTCTGCCCGCGGAGGTCCTGGAGACGAGGCATCGGGTTGAGCAGCGCGGTGACGAAGTTGTTCAGCCACCCTGGATAAAACTCGCCCCGGTCGCGCTCTTCGATCTGATCGCCGTTGACGATGAGCGTCTGGTCGAAGTCGCGGCTGGTGAGGATGAGCTTGTATCGCCTTTCGCCGGCCCAGATGAGCTCGACACGTCCCATGTAGGCGGGATCGCCCTTTTCCTCGTGCAGGTCGAGGACGGCGTGGAACGGTTTGCCGTCGTGGGTGAGGACGTTCTTGTTCAGGACGCGATCGAGGGCTTCATCCGAGGAGATGTGCTGAGGCGGCTGAAAGTTTGGCGGGAATTGGGCTGAGGCCGCGAGCGGAGACAAGAGCAGAAAAAGAACTGTACGGAGCATCGCGGAGATACTAGCACGATGCTCTGTAGCGGCTACTGGATCTGGACGAGGTCGCCTGCGCCTGCGCCGCCGGCCGTGATGCTCGAGCTCTGCGGCGCGCGCCAGTGGTCGATGTAGCTCACCTGGTGCACGCACGAGATCGTGCAGTGTGGCGCGCAGCCCTTCTCGGTGACGAACTCGCGCTTGACGTCCGCAGTGGTGTACTCCGCGATGGGAACGCCGGGGAAGCCGCGCTGCTGCGAGCAGTAGTGAACGAGGCCGTTCTCGCAGATGTAGAGATAGCGCGCGCCGGCGCGGCAACGCCAGTCGTTGGGCTGGCCGTTGGCGATGGCTTCCTGAAAGTGGTTGAAGCGCGAGTAGCTGCGGCGCGTGAGGCGGCGGACCTCGTCCCAGACGGCGCGTTCGCGCTGGCCAAGTGGTTTGAGCTGACCAGTGCCGTCGTGAATGATGCCGATCGTAGAGCTGAAGCCGAGCTCGAGTGCGCGCTTCGAGATCGTGAGCGCGTCTTCAGGATGCGAGATGCCGCCGCCGACGACGGAGTTGATGTTGACGTGGAAGTCGGCGTGTTCGGCGAGCATGCGCAGCTTGGCGTCGAGCACCTTGAGCGACTTCTTCGAGACCTCGTCCGGCATGACGTTGTCGATCGAGATCTGCATGTGATCGAGGCCGGCTTTGTTGAGTCGGTGGATGCGATCGGGCATCAGCAGATAGCCGTTGGTGATCATGCCCGCAATCGCGCCCGTGTTGCGAATCGCGCGGATGACGTCATCGAGCTCGGGGTGCAGCAGCGGCTCGCCGCCGGAGATGGTGATGACCGACGTGCCGAGGCGGCCGAGCTCGCCGATGCGGCGGCGCATCTCGTCGATGTCGACGGGCTTCGACACGTCGTCATACTCGTTGCAGTAGGTGCAGGCGAGATTGCAGCGCCGCATGGGCACGATGTGCGCCATGTAGGGGTGCGCTGTGTCGGCGAGCGCGGAGCCGATGGACTTGATCTCGCGCAGGCGGCGCGAGGCGGCGATGAGACGCCGGCGGCCGGTGTTGCGGCGTCGTACGGGCTTGATGCTGGGGCTCTGCGCTGATGTACTCATGCCTACGCTCTATTCTACCGTGGAGGGTGCGTGAAGCTGATCGTCAGCGCTGCACGCTGAACCCACCTCAAGCGCACACGAAGGAGCCACAGGCATGCCACGAGAGATTAATTGGAGCGACACGCTGGAGATTGCGATTCAACTGCAGGAGAAACACCCGGACGTTGATCCGTACACGGTGCGGTTCACCGACATGCACAAATGGATCACCGAGTTGCCCGGGTTTGTGGGCGATCCGCAGAAGTCGAATGAATCACTTCTTGAGGCGATACAAACGCGCTGGCATGAGGAGTATGAGGACGCGAAAGAGGCCTGAATTTAGCGCCGCGAGACCACGCCGCTTCGCAGGCTGTCGTCTAAGCACGAGGAGGACGATTTCCTATGAAGATTGAACGTGCAGTAGTACTCGCAGCAGCGCTCGCGCTCTGCGCGGCCCCGGTGCTGGCGCAGCAGACGACCGAGCAGCAGCAGACGACGCAGACGACGACCACCACCAGTGCCACGGCCTCGGGCCCCGTTGTAGAGCACCCGGTGACCCACCATCAGCTGAAGAAGGACGAGCACGCCGACAAGGCGCAGGCCAAGGCAGATCACGACGAGGCGAAGGCAGCGGACAGCAAGAAGGTCCGCAAGGCGGACAAGAAGCAGGATGAAGCGGACCGCGCTGCAGCCAACGCATCGAACCCGTACTAACCGCCGAACTCGAACCAGCAACAGCTTGTGAAGTGAATGCGCCGCGCGTAGAGCTTAGGCTCGCGCGCGGCGTTGTAGTTGTGCAGGAAGATTCGAGCGCGTGAGGCGGAGCACGATCCAGCAGACCGCAGCCCAGGCGCAGGTTCCGCCGAGGAGAAGGATTGCATTCCAGATGTGTCCGGTACGCGCGGGCATCAGGCGGAGCAGTCCAACGACAACCAGGATGGAAGCGACCGAGGCAGCGAGAGATTTTGTGAGCTCGCGACGATCGACGCGCGCCAGCGGCATCAGCTTGCGCACGTGCAGGAGCACGGCGAGCGAGATCGTGTGGGCAAGGATCGCGAGGTTTGACGCCCAGGCAAGGCCCATCGCGCCGAAGCGCGCATGCAGACCCCAATAGATGGGCAGCGAGACGATCGTGATAATGGTGCCGGCCACCATGGGCGGAAGCGTCTGGCCGGCCGCGTAGAAGGCGCGAATGTAAATGGCCTGCGAGCTCCACAACGCCAGAGACAGAGAGAAGATCGCGAGGAACATCGCGGTGCGCATCGAGTCCGCGCGCGTGTAGTGGCCGCCGCGAAGGACGAGGTCGCAGATCGGCCCGGCCAGCGCGACCATCAGCGACGCAAGCAGAAGAGCGACGCAGGCGATGCGCGTGACCGAACGGCCGACCGCGCCGCGAAACTCTTCCATCTTGTTCGCAGAGTAGAGCGACGCGAAGAACGGAAGCGAAGCCGCGCCCGCAGCCTGGCCGATGATCGCCATCGGCGCGGTGAAGAGCTTCTTCGCGTTCATCAGACGCGTAATGTCGCCGGTCTCGTGCTTGGCGAAGAACTGCAGGATCTGCGTGTCCATGAAGACGACGGTGACGCCGAGCATCATGGGAATCGACATGCGGATCCACTCGCGCAGCCCCTGGTTATGGCGATCGAGCACGGGACGCCAGTGCACGCCGGCACGGCGCGCGGCGACCGCGTTGACCAGAAAAGGGCCGCAGATCGCGCCCACGAGCGCTCCCCACGCAAGCGACGGAATGCCCAGCCAGCGCGCGCCGAGAATGCCGCCCAGGATAATCCCGGTGGAGTAGACCAGCGGCGAAACCGCCTGATAGCCGAACTGCTTGCGCACCAGCGCGACCGACGCGAGCACACCGCCCGCGAAAAAGAAAAGCTGGCCGGGCAGCAGGATGCGCGTCATGTACACGGCGAGCGCATCCTGCGCGGGATCGCCCTTGGAGTAAATGCGAATGTAGAACGGCGTGAGAAACTCGGCGATCAGCAAGGCACTGCCGAGCACGAGCACCATCGTGTTCAGGATCACCGACAGCGCGACCTCGCCTTCCTCGTCGCGGCCCTGCTCGCGGTAGCGGCTCAGGATCGTCACAAAGCTGATCGAAGCTGCGCCGCCGATCAGCAGATAGTTGACGAGGTCCGGGAGATTGAACGCGATGTTGTAGGCGTCTGTCTGCGGGCCGGCGCCGAAGGTGTATGCGATGTACTTGTCGCGAATCAACCCGATGATGCGCGAGAGCAGAGCGAAGGCGCTGAGCAGCAGTGTTGCCGAGGCAGCGGTGTGCTTGTGCGAGAGCCTGAACGCGCGAAGCCAGCCGCGGCGCGGTGCCGCAGACTCGGCGGGACGCTCTGCGGCCGGTGGAACATCAGGCGGGGGGATGGCGGGATCCAACGCTTACTCGATGGAGAAGAGATCGCCCTGGCGGCGGTCGACAAGCCGGGGCTCCGGCTTCGCGAGCTTCGGAACCTTCGGTTCGTGAGGCGGGGTGAGCTTCGGTTCGGGCTTCGCCAGCTTCGGTTCGGGCTTCGCCGGCACAGGACGCGGCTCTGAATGCGGATCGGGCACCAGGCGCGGGCGCAGGGCCTTGGGACGCGCGGGCGCAGCGGCGGCAACCGGCGAGCCGAGCAGGGCCACGAGCTCCTGCATCTCGTTACGCAGCGCGTGCAGACGAGCTTCGAGCCGGCCACGGTCGGACGATCTCTCGGGCGCAGCGGCCGGGGCGAGTTCGAGGGGCGCGGGCGCGGCGGAAGCGAGCGGCGTTGGACCAGCGGCCGATTCAAACGGCGTTACGGTTTCGCGCGGACGAACTTCGTTCTTGAACACCTGGCGAGCGCCGGGAATGGTGTAGCCCTGGTCGTAGAGAAGACTCTTGATCCGCAGCGTCATCTCGACATCGCGCTTGCGATAGAGCCGCTGGCCGGTGCCGCCCTTGTTGGGCTTGAGCTGCGGAAATTCGGTCTCCCAGAAGCGCAGCACGTACGCCGGAACCTCGCACAGGCGCGCCACGTCGCCGATACGGAAGTAGAGCTTGTCCGGAATCTCGGGGGTGACGATCTTGCGGATTGGCTGGTGGATGCCCATGCGTGGCCGAGGCTGCCCGCGACCGCGGTCGTCGGGCTTGACCCAAAGTATAGGTCTGGCAGGCGGCAGGGGCCAGTAGTTTCGGCGATTCCCCTGCCCGATCTTCTACTTACGTGGCAGAGGCGGACCGGAGCGGGTGAGCGCGAACGCGTCTGCGCCGAAGTGAACCAAAGCAGTTAACACCGGGTTCAAGCGCCGCTTTAGGTTTTCGTCTTTTGGAGCGAGTGCTTACTGCCGGTTCTGGGACTCGGACAATCGAAGCACCAGGAATCTGAGATCGAGAAAGCGGCCGAACTTGTAGCCGACCTCGGGCAGACGGCCCGCTGCGACAAAGCCGTGCCGCTCGAGGAAGCGAAGCGACGCGGCGTTCTCGGAGTCCACGCCGGCGACCATGATGTGTTTGCCCGTAGCGCGGGCGCGTGCGACGAGCTCGGCGAGGAGGAGGCTGCCGACACCCCGGCCCCGGAAGCCTTCGCGGATGTGGACTGTGCCCTCAACCGTGAAACGATAGCCCGGCCAGCTGCGAAACTCGCCGAAGGAGCCGTAGCCAAGAATGGTCCTCTCATCGTGATCGTCGGCGGCCACGAGGACAGGAAAACCGCGCTCGATGCGAGCCTGCCACCAGGCCGTGCGTTCATCGACTGTGACGGGCGTGTCGTTGTAGATGGCCGTCGAGGTGAGGACGATCGAATTGTAGATCTCGGTGATCTGCGGCAGATCGGACGCAACCGCTGCACGAATCTCCACCTCGTCACCTCAAACCAAGGTTAGTCGATGAGCGGCTGACGGCGGTCGACGCGATGGCCGGCAGCGCGCTCGTACTGCACGGGCCAGCTGATGGAGTAGCCGAGCTTGTTGGCGGCGTGGATGGGCCAGTAGGGATCGCGCAGGAACTCGCGCGCGAGGAGCACGACGTCGGCCTTCTGCTCAGACAAGATGTCCTCGGCCCGCTGGGGCTCCGTGATCATGCCGACCGCGCCGGTGGCGATGCCGGCTTCGCGGCGAATGCGCTCCGCGAACGGCACCTGGTAGCCGGGGCCGAGCGTGATCTTCTGGCGCGGATCGTTGCCGCCCGAGGAGACGTCGACGAGGTCGATGCCTTCCTGCTTGAGGAGTTTGGCGAACGCAACGGTGTCTTCGATCGTGAGGCCGCCCTCGACCCAGTCGGACGCCGAAATGCGCACCCAGACGGGAAGATTCTCGGGGAAGGCGGCGCGGACGGCGCGCATGATCTCGAGCGGAAAACGCGCGCGGTTCTCGAGCGAGCCACCGTACTCGTCGGTGCGGTGGTTGGAGAGCGGCGAAAGGAACTCGTGCGCGAGATAGCCGTGCGCGGAGTGCACCTCGGCGAGCAGGAAGCCGGCGCGTGCCGCGCGTTTCGTTGCAGCGGTGAAGTCGGCGATGACTTTGTCCATCGCCGCGCGGTCCATGGCGTGAGGCAGCGGGTAGTCGGGCGCGAACTTTTCCGCGGAGGGAGCGACGACGTTCTCCCATCCGCCTTCGCTGGGCGGAAGGACGCGCGTGGGCTCCCACGGCTTCGCCATGCTGGCTTTGCGGCCGGCGTGCGCGAGCTGAATCGCCGGGACGCTGCCGTGCTCGCGGAGGAACTTCGCGATGCGCGCGAGCTCCGGGATGTGGTCGTCGCTCCAGATGCCGAGATCGCCCGGCGTGATGCGGCCCTCCGGGCTCACCGCCGCAGCCTCCGTGAACACAACACCCGCACCGCCGATCGCCCGGCTGCCGAGATGCACGAGATGCCAGTCGGAGGCGAAGCCATCGACCGAGCTGTACTGGCACATCGGCGAAACAACAATGCGATTGGGGAGCGTGATCGAGCGCTGAACGAGAGGATCAAAGAGTCGCGGACGCGGGCTGCTGCCAGAGGTCATGCGCTTTAGATGATTCGATGGCGACGAAAGAATCAGCGCGCGTTTGTCATCAGGCCGACGCAGCGCGCACCGCAGCGAGGAAGTGCCGCAGACGCACAGGATCCTTACGGCCGGGCTCGGCCTCGACACCGCTCGCGACGTCCACGCCCCAGGGCTGCAACGTCTCGATGGCGCCCGCAACGTTGCGCGAGTGAAGGCCGCCCGCGATGATGATCGGCGGAATATCTTTGCCGCAGGCCTCGGCCGCTGCATTCGAAGCCTGTTGAATCTCCTTCGCGGCGAGCACCCAGTCGAACGCCATGCCGAGCCCGCCGGACTTGCCTCGGCGCGCCGCGTCGATGAGCACGGCCCAGAGACCCGGCGTCGTCAGCGCGCGAGTGAGCGACGACGCAAAGCTGGTGTTGTCGCCGGCGTGCACGTTGAAGGGCACGGTCTGGATCAGGCGCACGTGGCCTTCAAAGGCTTCGTTGAGTTGTGCGATGAGCTCGGGCACGGGATCGTGATGAAGCTGCGCCGCGCGCAAATCCGCGATGCGAACGGAGCGGATGATCTCATCAGCATCAGTAGTGGCGAAGACGCCCACGGTGAAGACGGAGTCAGGCAGATGCGGCGTGATGGCCGCGACCTGCTCGGCGTTCACTCGGCGGCGGCTCGGCGCGAAGACGAAGCCGACGGCGTCAGCGCCCAGCTCGGCTGCAAGCTGAGCGTCGGCGAGGTTCGTGTTGGCGCAGATCTTGGTAAACATGGGGAAAGGCCAGTGAATAGTGAATAGCGAGTAAGGCAAATGCGGAGGCGAACATCAAAGCGGCGGCGACGATTCAGGTTTTATTCACTATTCACTACTCACTATTCACTAGTTTCCTCAGCGCCTCCCCGGGACGCGGCTGGCGCATGAGCGATTCGCCAATGAGGAACGCGTCGTAGCC
>DASYBN010000348.1:0-11722 GCA_036500785.1 Acidobacteriaceae bacterium | reverse complement strand
GCGCGGTGCTGTAGCAGGCCAGGCAAACCCAACGAAGATCGTCTCGCTCGACGAGCTTGCAGCTCAGGTTCCGGATGGAGCGCGGCTTGGAATCGGAGGCGTGCACCTCTCGCGTCTGCCGATACGGCTCATCCGCAAGGTCCTCGAGCTCGGCCGCAAGGACTTCATCTTCACCAGCTGGGGCGGCGGCCTGGCGCTTGAGCTGTTTCTCGAGGCGAACGCGGTTCGTCGCCTGATCTTCTGCTTCTCGAGCCTCGATATCTATGGGCTTGCCCCGCGGTTTCGCGAGGCGCTTGAGAACGGGACCATCGAAGTAGAGGAGTGGACCGCGCTGGCCATGATGCAGGGCCTGCACGCCGCGCATTACCGTCTGCCCGAAATGCCATTCCAACTGCCCGCGGGCTCGGACCTGATGCAGCAGGGAGATTTTTGGAGAAAGACAACATCCGTGTTTCTCAGCGAGCCCGTCGGGCAGGCGCGCAGGCTTGACCTTGATGTGCTTCTCCTGCACGTGCAGCGCGCCGACACCGCCGGCAACATCGAGATTCAGGGCGCCCGCGGCTTTGATCTTGCCATGCTCGGAGCCGCGCAGAAGGTGCTCGTCACGGCCGAAGAGATTGTCGAGCCCGGCGTGCTTGGCGATGTTCCGCGATCGTTCGTGCTGCCGCGAGAGTTTGTCACCGCCGTCGCACACGAGCCATGGGCTGCATGGCCCACCTCTTGTCTGCCTTACTACAGCACCGATTACGAGCGGCTGCTGCGTTACGCCGAGGCAGAGCAGCAGCGCAAGAAAGACGCTGCCACGGTCAGCGCCTCTGCTTCTCTCTCCGTTCTAGACGAGGACCGCCGCAGCTTTCTCGCTACCGCCGCGTCCATCCGCACCCGCGACCTCAACTCATCGCTTCTGCAACAACATCGCGTGCCCGCTGCTTCACAAGACTGCACGATCGACGAGTTGATGGCGGCCTGCCTCTCGCGCGAGTTCGACAACAGCAGCATCTGCTCGGTGGGATCCGTATCGCCGCTGGCAATGGTCTCTTACCTGCTCGCGAAGCGGACGCACGCGCCGAACCTGACGATCATCGCGTTGAACGGCGGCTTCGTCGACATCGACGTTCACCCGATGTCGCTGACGCTGGCTGAGCCGTTAGAGTTCGGCAGCGCAAAGGTCTTCTGGGGCGCCGACGAGAGCTATCACTGGTACTACCAGCAGGGCCGCATCACGCACGAAGTCATCACCGTCGCCCAGCTCGACAAGCACGGCCGAACCAACAATGCGTGGATTGGCAAAGGCGAAAAGCGGCTGCGTTTGCCCGGCCAGGGCGGCATGGCCGACGTTGCCAATCTGCATCGCGACTTCACGCTCTATCTCACACGCCACTCGCGCGAGCGCTTTGTTGACTCAGTAGAATTCTGCACCGCGTCGCGCGGTCTGCTTACGGCTGAAGAGCGCCGCCGCGCGGATCTGCAGCCCGGGAAGGTGCGGCTCGTCTCGGATCTCGGCCTGTTCGAGCTGGATGAGCAGCAGCGCATCTTTCGCCTGCTGAGCCTTCATCCCGGCGTTAGCCTCGAAGAGGTGCGCGACAAGAGCGCCGGAGACTTCCTGGTTGCGAAGGCGCTCCCTGTCACCGAACCGCCTACCTCCGAACAACTGAAGCTCATGCGCGAGGAAATCGACCCCTTCGCGATCCGGCGCCTCGAATTCATTCCCGGGCGCGATCGTTTGTCTCTGATTGAAAGCATTTTATCGGCAGAAGCTGGCCTGATTCGCGAGCTGCAATCGACCGGCAGCCGCACTGTTAAAGGAGAACAGAAGTGAGCGGACCATTGCAGGGACTGCGCGTTGCAGACTTCAGCCAACTCGTGCAGGGACCCAACGCCACACAGGCGCTCGCCGACATGGGCGCCGAGGTTTTGAAGATTGAACCGCTGCATGGCGACTGGCAGCGCAACTGGTCTCTGGGCGACGCGTGGATCAATGGTGAGAGCGTCTCGTTTCTCGCGTTCAATCGCGGCAAGCGAAGCATCGCGCTCAACTTGAAGGACCCGCGCGGCAAAGAGGCGGCCCTCCGCGTGATCCGCTCGTGCGATGTGTTGCTCGAGAACTTCCGCCCCGGCGTCATGGACCGGCTTGGGCTCGGATACGAGTTCCTCTCAAAAGAGCAGCCGCAGCTGATCTACTGCGCGAGCTGCGGATGGGGACAAGATGGCCCATACGTCACGAGGCCCGGGCAGGACCTGCTGGCGCAGGCCGTTGCTGGCGTGCTTAATCTGCAAGGCAAGGCGAGCGATCCTCCGTCGCCGGTGGGCATGGGTATCGCGGATCTGACCGCTTCGTTTCACATTGTGGGCGCGATTCTTGCCGCACTATACGAACGCGGCCGCACGGGCAGAGGCCAGCGGATCGACATCAACCTGCTCAACTCGGTGATGGGCCTGGCTACGCAGGAGCTGACGCTGTACATGAACACCGGAGTTGCGCCGCAGCGCAGCGATGCCGGCATGGGGCATCCGTGCATCGGTGCTCCGATGGGCGTGTACAAGACGAGAGATGGTCATATCGTGGTTGCCATGATGCCGCTGGGCAAAGTGGCCGAACTGGTTGGCATCAGTGGCTACGAAGGAAATGACTCGCGCAACGCGATCGACAACCGCGATGAGATCAAGCGCAGCCTTGAGCCTGGCTTCCTTCGCAAGACAACGGCAGAGTTGATCGACATCTTTATGGAAGCCGACATCTGGGCAGCTCCCGTAAATACCTTCCCTCAGGTCATTGATGATCCGCAGGTGAAGCACAACGGAACGATTGTCCAATTCGAGCATCCGAAGGTGCCGGAGTTCCGCACCGTCGGCCCCGCAGCTCGCTTCAGCCGTACGCCTTGTGAGATCCGTCGCCCTCCCCTGCTGAGCGAGCATGCCGACGAGATCCTGCACGAGATGGGATTCAGTGCCGAAGAGGTTCATCAGATGCGTGCCGACGGCGTGATCGGTTCAACGGAGAAGACTGCGTGATCCGCTTGCGTGGCATGACCTGGAACCACGACCGCGGCCTCGCTCCGATGCTGGCCACGTCCGCGGCTTTTCGCGAGCGTCATCCCGATGTAGTGATCGAGTGGGAGGCGCGCAGCCTTCGCGACTTCGGCGATGCGCCTACGGCTAAGCTCGCCGAACTGTACGACATGGTGGTGCTCGATCATCCCTTCATGGGCGATCTGGCGAGCTCGAGAACATTTCTCGCCTACGACGAGTTTTTGTCGCCGGAACAGAGGCAGGCGTATGCGGAGGATGCCGTCGGTCTGTCGTGGGCGAGCTACACCTTCGACGGCCATCACTGGGCGCTCCCGAACGATGCGGCCTCGCAGGTGATGAGCTATCGCGCTGATCTGCTTGATCGCGAAGGCGTCGCCGTTCCATCCACGTGGGACGATGTGATGGAGCTTGCGAAGGTGCGGCGCGGATTTGTTTCGCTCGCTCTCACGCCGCTCGATTCACTGATGAGCTTCTTCAGCCTCTGCGCGAACGCGGGCGATCCATGTTTCGAACGCGACGACCAGATGGTCTCACGCGACACCGGCGAGTATGCGCTTGAGATGCTGCGCCTGCTTGGCGATTCAGCCGCGCCCACAGCACGCACGGAGAATCCGATCGCGCTCTATGAACGCATGAGCTCCATGGATGAAACGGCGTACTGCCCGCTGGCGTTCGGTTATTCCAACTACTCGCGCCCACATTACCGCTCCAAACTGATCTCCTACGGCTTGATTCCATCCGCCGGCCATGGTCCCATCGGAGCGACGCTTGGCGGTGCCGGTATCGCTATCTCGGCAAGCTGTCCGCATCGCGATCTCGCGCTCGAGTACGCCACCTGGGCATCGGGCCGCGAGTGCCAGCGCACGCTGTACGTCGAATCGGGCGGTCAGCCAGGCAGCCGCGCAGCCTGGGAGGACGACACTGCGAACGCTCTGACCAACGGCTACTTCCATTCCACGTTGCCGGTGCTTCAGGGCGCATGGCTGCGGCCGCGGTATCGCGGCTTCATCGGCGACTGCCAGAATGCAGCCGGGCAGATTATTGCGGGCTTCATGTGCGGTGAGCGCACCGCACGCGAGACACTGGACGACTTCGATAGTCTTCTCCAGCGAATCGCGAGGGACCGCTAACGTATCCCTTCGAAGTGTCCAGAGGAGTGAGTAATGATCTCTCGCCGGGAATTTATTCAAGTTTCAGCGGGCGCTTTGGCCTCGGCGGCTGTTCCCTCTCACCTGCTGGCGTACTCAGGCGAAGCTGTCGATGAGGACCCTCTTCGCTGGGTCGATCCGCGCATCGGCACCGGCGGGCATGGACATTGCTTTCCCGGAGCGTGCGTCCCCTTCGGCGCCGTGCAGCTCAGCCCCGATACCTACAACGATGAGTGGGACTGGTGTTCGGGATACCACATCTCCGACAGCTCCATCATGGGCTTCAGCCATACGCACCTGAGCGGAACCGGCTGCGGCGACCTGCTGGATTTCCTCGTAATGGCCGGCACCGGTCCTGTGAAGCTTGCGCCGGGTTCGCGCGCCAATCCCGACGAAGGCTACCGCTCGCGCTTCTCCCACGAGCAAGAGCACATGGAACCCGGATATTATTCGGTCTTTCTTCAGGGCCCGCAGGTGCACGTCGAACTCACCGCGACCGAACGCACCGGCCTGCACAAGTACGTCTTCCCGCAGAGCGATGCAGCTTGGCTCATCGTCGATCTCTCGCACAGCTACCTGAAGAACGGCGGCTCGTCCGTATGGTCTGCCGAGCTGATGAATCCTGCGCCGGACAAGCTCATGGGCAGCCGCGTGACATGCGCGTGGGCGTGGCGCCGTCCGTGCAGCTTTGCGATGCAATTCTCGCGCGTGCCGGACCGCATCGACTTCTACTCCGACGACAAGCTCGTCACGCCGGCTGCATTTCGCGATGGCAAGCTCGAGGGCGACAATCTGAAGGCTGTGCTGCACTTCCGCACGCAGGCGAACGAAGCCATCCTGGTGCGCACCGGCATCTCCGGAGTTGGCGCTGAAGGCGCTGCACGCAACCTGCAGGCCGAGCAGCCAGACTGGGACTTCGCACGCACTCGTTCCGCCGCGCAGGAGAAATGGCGCGAGCAGATCGGCCGCATTCATGCCGAGATTGCGGATCCAGACCAGAAGCGCACCTTCTACACCTCGCTGTATCACATGTCGATCGGGCCGATGCTCTACGATGACGTCGACGGCCAATATCGCGGCATGGACAAGCGCGTCCACACTCTGCCTCCCGGCCAGCACAACTACACCTGCTTCTCGCTCTGGGATACGTTCCGCGCCGCGCATCCGGCCTACACCATCTGGCAGACCGACCGCGTTCCGCACTTCGTGAACACGCTCGTTCGCATGGCAGGTGAGAGTCCCGAGGGTGTGCCGGTATGGCCGCTGCAAACCGTCGAGACCGGCGGCATGACCGGATACCACTCCGCCAGTGTGATGGCTGAGGCAATCCGCAAGGGCATCCAGGGTATCGATGCGAAGGCCTGTTATGACGCATTGTGGCGCCGCTGCATGGTCGAAAACTTCCGCGGCATGGGCTACTATCGCCAGCTCGGGTTCATCCCCGCCGACCGTGAAAGCGAATCCGTCTCAGAGTGTTTCGAGTACTGCTACGACGACTGGGCCGTCGCGAACATCGCGCACAAGATCGGCCGTAAAGACGAAGCTGCAATGTTGGTCGAACGCTCGAAGAACTATCGACACTCGTTCAATCCGACGAACCAGTTCATGCAGGCGAAGCTTTTCGACGGCTCCTGGGCCACGCCGTTCGACCCAATCGAGCTCGGCCACAGCAGCCGCTGGCGCGACTACACCGAATCGAACGCATGGCAGACTACCTTCGGCGTGCAGCACGATCCCGCCGGGCTAATCGCGCTATTCGGTGGTCGCGAACAGTTTTTGAAGCGGCTGGACATGCTGTTTAGCATCTCGTCCGCACAGCCGCCAGACGCTCCGCTCGACATCGCAGGGCTCGTCGGGCAGTACGCGCACGGCAACGAGCCGTCGCACCATATTGCCTATCTTTACGCCTACGCCGGCGCTCCGCACAGAACACAGGAGCGCGTTCGCATGCTGATGGATACGATGTATCGCGCAGAGCCCGACGGCATCGCAGGCAACGAAGACGTCGGTCAGATGTCCGCCTGGTACGTACTCTCTGCGCTCGGATTCTACGCAGTCGATCCCGTCGGAGCGACGTACATCCTCGGCTCGCCGCTGATCGATCGTGCCAAGGTAAATTTAGGCAACGGCAAGTACCTCACCATCGAAGTGAAACGAAGCAGCCCAAAGCACATGTATGTGCACTCGTTCACGTTGAACGGCGTTCCCCAGCAGCGTGCGTGGTTTCACCACTCGGATATCGCCGCCGGCGGGCACATAGTCCTGGAGATGGGCCCCGATCCAAACCTGGCATTCGGCGCGAACGCGGACCATCTGCCGCCATCACTCAAGTTGGAATAGCCCAAGCCTCAAGACTGGCAATACCGCAGCGCAGCAACAGCACCGACGCGACTTTTGCCACGCAAACGGGCCTCCAGATCGCCGAGCATGATGGGCCCCTCGTCGAGCCGTGCCAGCGTGCCGTAGACATAATGATCTGGCCGCACGAGAGCCGCCGCAGACTCATAGCGGTCGAACCATCCAGCTACGAGACCACGTGCGACAGCCGCAGCGGGAAGTCGCGTCGCGGGCCGCCGACATCGTGAAGCCTGTCACCGTTCACGAACCGCAGCACGTAGCCCTCAGGCGTGCGCGCGGTCATCCCATCTCCACCGTTCGGCGCTGGCGCTTCTGAGCAGCGGCTATCCTGAAACGATGGAAAACGCATTTGACACGGAAGCTGTGCAGGTAGATCTCAGCACATGGGAACGCCGGTCAATATTTGAGCTCTTCAATGCCTACAGTGAGCCATATCACGGTGTCTGTCTGCGCGTAGATTGCACTGAGACATTTCGTTACGCCAAAACACATCGGATCTCCGTGTTTCTGTCTCTGCTTCATCGGTCGTTGCTGGCAGCCAACCAGACTGAGAATTTCAAAACGCGTGTTGTGGACGGCGCGGTCTGGGCCTACAAAACCATTCACGGCGGAAGTGCAGTGGGACGGCCAAACGGAACGATTGGATTTGCTCACTACGCCTATCGGCCGCATCTGATGGAGTTTGCTCGCGAGGCTTCGCTCGCGCTGGAGCGAGTCAAAAATCGGACCGATCTCGAGCGGTATCCCGGACAGAACATCATCCGCTACTCGGTGTTGCCCTGGTTCGATTTCACATCAATCTCGCATGCAAGAGATTTTGCGGCGAGTGACTCTGCACCTAAGATCACGTTCGGGAAGATCACGGAAGCCAACGGCCGATGGACGATGCCGGTATCGATCCATGTCCATCACGGATTGGCGGACGGCTCTCATGTAGCCGAGTTCCTCGAGCATTTTGAACATGCTCTGGCAACTCCTGACGCACTCTAACGCGGCGATACGGCGGCCGGCAACGGGCGTCGGACTACTTGCGGGTAGTAGATGTCGTTATGAGTTGCCAACTCGGAGACATCCATGGTGTTGCATACATAGGTGATGAGGAGATCGGAGTCGGATTCCAATTCTGGATGTTCCTTGCCTGCGTAGCAGAAGACATTCTTGTCGCGCCCCGGGCCGGGCTGCATCTCTGGCATCACATAGACCACTTCACCGTCAGTCCACGGACCGGTGAGATCTGGTGCGGTGCGCATGATGATCTTGTCCGAGAACGGCGCGGGATCCACCATAACGGCCAGCCATCTCTTCAGCCTCGGATCGTAGCGAACCGATAGCTCCGAACTACCGTGTTTCATAACTTCCTTCGCGTTGGCCGGATCGAAGCCGTGCTTCCACCTCCCGTCCATTGCAAGATATTCGAGGTTAGCTCCTGGCGCCGTCAGTTTGTCGAGTGAAATGCGAGTGACGAGCAGCGGGCGCGTACCGTTCTCATAGAGTGCGAAAAGATAGGCGTACCCGTCATTCACCACTGCTGCGGCTGCGGGGTAGGCTTTGACTCCATCCGCCACCAAAGGATGAATAGTGACCTGCCACTGCTGCGGATCGCGCTCGAGGTGGGCAATCTGTGCCAGGTCTGAGCCGCAGGTCTCGAAATCAAATCCCGCCGGCGCTGGCTTCGAAGGGTGCCGGATGCACAGCAAAGTGACCCAGAGATCGCCGTTCGCATAAAAGCCGCTCATGGCCCAGTACCAGTGCGTCGGATCCGCAGGAGAGAAGTAGCTCAACGCATTTCCGGAGGCATCGTGTTTCAGAACGTACTGTAGATGCCACTGTCCATCTCTACAGGTTGAGATACCGAGAGAGTTGTGCACCATCCGCGGAGTTTGTCCGACGACACGGCGCTCCGGACCATAGAGCGTATCTCCGAAGATCCAGACATCCCTTCCACCCGGGAGAGGAACGGAATAGGCCGCATCAGCCCCTTGCCATCCCAATTGCTTTCCCGATTGGAGGGGAAAGGAGGCGTCGCACTGAGATGCTCGCATCGGTCCGACTGCGAGCATGAAGAGGAATGCAACTGTAACCACTGAGAACTGCACATATCTGCGAAGCGAAATCGCTGCTGGAGTGCTGGAATTCAAGTGGTCGCCCCCTCTGTCTGATTACGTACATAGGCGAGCATCGTGCCGCACTCTTTCCCTACTGATGGTCCGTGAGGTCGTATGGTGTACGGGCCAACCGCCGCTGGCACGATGAACGTTTCGGCATAGTGCACGACGAATGGCTCGAACGCACGCATAGGGCTCTCGACGATCGCTTCCTCGCCCTCCACCAGGTTCAGCACATGCACCGTGTCGCGTGTATCGTGCGGGACCGTACCGGTAAACCAATGGCGCCGAGTCTCGATGAACTCGAGCTCATGCAAACCGGTGCGCTCCTCACGCCATCCCTCGCCGGCCGCTACAGGAACGAACTGATTGAGCAGGTTTGTTTGTACCCACTCTGTCGTGCGATCCCACTGTATGTTGCGAATGCCATGCTCCAGGTGAATTGGTCGTGGGCAACCGTCCAGGCCCACGCGGCCCCAGTCCCAAAGCTTGAACGTGAAGATATACGGGGTTGCGCTAATCTCCAACACCATCGATCCTTTACCGCTGCAGTGCACCGTCCCTGCCGGAATAAGAAAATGATCGTGTTTCCGTGCCGGAAATTGATTGACGTACTCCTCTGCGGGGAAATCGAGCTCGCCCCTTTGTGCCTTATCGAGATCGGCCAACATGTGAGCAGGATCGATCTCATTCTTCAGACCGAGATACACCGTCGCGCCGGGTTCGGCATCGAGCATGTAGTAACTCTCGTCCTGCGTGTACGCCATCGCGAAGTGTTCGCGAATATATTCGCTGAGCGGATGGACTTGCAGAGAGAGATTGCCGCCACCCATGGTGTCCAGAAAGTCGAAGCGGATTGGAAACTCCGCGCCGAAGCGGTTGTACACAGCGTCACCCATGAGCTGACGCGGGTGCGCCAGTACCAGATCCAGTGCAGGTATTTCCACGCGCTGATCGCCGAAGCCGAACAGAAGGCTGTTCTCCTCCGGAACGCAATCGAAGCACCACGCATGATTCGGTGCGCCGTCCTTGGGAAGATGGCACACGCGTTCCATCCAGTGTCCTCCCCATGGACCGGGGTCAAAGAATGGCACGACCCGAAAGGGGCGCGTGATGGCGATGCCCAAACCCCTGCGGAAGGCTTCACCGGAGATCATCTTCGGCGCTCCGGGCGCATTGGTGTCGAGCAGAAGATCCAATTTCGGGAGCAACTCGACTTTGGTACGGTCGGCAGCACGCCAGTCCAGGAAAAAGGCCCGCTTGTACTTCTGGGAGGCGCGCTCGCTGAAGTTGTTCAAACCGAAGTTAGGAATGAGGTCTTTGCGTTGCCGCCTCTGTAACTCCCAGCGCGCCATATCGGCGTAAACCAGCAAGGAGGGACTGGGGCAGACCAGTGTCGCTCCGGTGCCGACGACAATCACATTGTCAGAAGCGGATGCCTCGCGACGCAGCCTCGCCAGGCTATCGGGATCGAAGAAATCAGCAAGTGCAGTCTGGCTCATCTGGCCGAACACGGGATCGTCAGTGAGCTGCTTCTCGAATCGCTCCTCGAGGACGGCCTCCGGCAAAAGAGCGTCTTCGGCGAGGATCACTCTCCAGCCGGGCATATGCTGCGAGATCGCTTCCAGGATTTCTTGAAGGAACACGCCCGGGTAACACTCGACACAGATGCTGCCATGCTGAGTCTCGCCCAGGCAGCCTGCAATCGCATCCCACCCGACGAAACACTCGCTCTCTGGTCCCGCATCCATGAAAGGAATCTTGTCGTACATCTCAGTCAGTTCCCTCAGCGAACAGAGTAGGAACGCCTAGCGCTGCAGCCTGGTCACCAAGTTCCGCTACTGCGAAGCGCACCTTTCCCCACGGTGTCCAGGTGTTCTGCTCCACGTACTGTTGCAGCGGCGGAAGAATCTGGTTCGCTGCTCGCATCGCCCCGCCCCCTAGGACGATGAGCTCAGGATCGAAGGAGTGGACCGCCGCGACGGCCATCATGCCCCACACTGTCAGGCAGTGATCCCGCACTTCAATCGCAACCTCGTCGCCGGCCGCACTCGCCTCGAAGAGCGTCTTGAAGTTCAGCGGCTTGTCCGCAAAGCTACTCTCTGCAAATCGCGGCCATTCGCTGCAGATCATCGGAAGCGACCATCCCGAAGCCTCCGCCTCTGCGCAACCCTGCCCGCCGCAAGTACAGCGACGACCGTGCGCGCGGACAGGAACATGACCGCTAAGGACGCCAGCCTGTCCATGAGCGCCCACGAGAGGTTTCCCATCCATGGCCGCAACGCCACCTATTCCCGTACCCAGGGTGAACATCACGACGTCCGAACAGCCACGCGCCGCCCCGGCGTACATCTCGCCGCGGAGCGCAAGTCGAGCGTCGTTCTCCACTCGAACAGGTACACCCAGGCTGCGGAGGCTCCATGCTTCAAAGTCAAACGTAACGGTGTCTTCGTACTTGCCGTTTGTGGAAAGGACACGGTTACGACGCGAGTCCACCAGGCCACACATGCCCACCCCGAGTCCTGACACAGGCTCTTTGGCAGACCCCGCCAGTCGCTTCAGGCAGTTGGTTACCTCGGGCAAAACGGCCGTCAGGCTGGTGCTGTCCGCAAAGGACAGGTGCTCGGTGGCGAACACTGTTTGCCCGCTGATCAGGCTGCAGGCTGCGTGGGAGCCCCCAAGGTCAAGGCTGAGCAATGTCATACGTGGTTTAGAACTCCAGAGTGCAATCGAACTATAAGAGAGGCAGGCAGTGGCTGTCCAGCCTGTTTGTTCGTTTTTCGACCAAACACACATTACCTATTCGTTGTGTCGAGTTCATGCAAAAGCATCCTGAATTTCTACGGTGTACAACGCTCAACATATTGCAAACAAGGGATATAAGCAGGTCAAATGGTGGATTGCAGAACGATATTTCGGTCGCGCTTGTATGTTCGATTAACTGTTCGTTTTTATAGGAAACGAAACTTGTTGCTTGACTACCGTTATTTGGCTGTCATAGGATTCTCGCGTCTCGCAACAGAAGATTCTCGCGTCAAGTTTGGGGAGGTCGTTTCACATGCAAATTCGTGCTCTGGTAAG
>DASYBN010000347.1:0-4332 GCA_036500785.1 Acidobacteriaceae bacterium | reverse complement strand
GGAAAGATCTTCGATCCGAATACTGGCGAGCTTTCGCAGCTCTCCCGCGGCTCTACCTTCTCCGCGACCGGTCTGGCTACGTGCCTGGCGATCAGCGGTGCGGTCGACTAAGGAGCAGCAGTGCCTGGCACTCGCCCCTGTTCGATTCACCCGGCTCCGGCCGAAATTCAAACGGCGCGCGCTCAAGCGTCCGCTGAAGAGAAGTACATGACGTATGAAAAGGGAAGCAAATGACGTATAAAACGATGCTCCAGGCTGCGATGGCGGCAGGTCTTTCCGTAGCCATTGGGCTCGGCGCAACAGCCTGCAGCCGCGACTTCACAGCCGACTACGTGTACACCGTCTCGGCCTCCGGCCCGAACATCAACGCCTTCGGCGTGGATTACCAGTCCGGCATTCTGGTCCAGCTCAACGGATCACCGTTCACCACCAGCTTCGTGCGCGAGACTACCCTCGTTCCCTCGCCGGATGGCAAGTTCCTCTACGTCCTTTCGGGCGCGGAAGACTCCAAGGTTGAGGAGTTCGCTGTCGGCACCGACGGCAAGCTCTACGGCTCGCACACCTACAGCCTGACCGGAACGTATCCGACCAGCATGGCGATCGACTCGGCCGGCAAGTTCCTGTACATCACCTTCACCTATCAGCCCGGCGAGACGCCCGTCTCCCCCGGTCCGGGTGGCGTCACCATCTTCCCCATCAACAGTGACAACACGCTGGGCACCCCAGTCACGGTGAATGGCCTTCCCTATCTCGCAGTCGGCAATAACCCGGTCGCCGTCGCCGTTTCGCCCGCCATCTGCTCACCGACGCCGATCATCAGCACGAACACCGCCTGCACCGGTGCCAGCGGCGCAGGAAAGGAGAACGTCTTCGTCTATATCGTGGACCAGGAGGCTTCGCCGAACGCGACCGTGCTCGGCTATGCGCAGGACACCTCCACTGGCGTGCTGACGCCGCTCTCCGGAACCAGCTACAACTCCACGCTCAAGACATGGCAGGGCTACTCCGCCGGCGTAACGCCGAGCGCTATCGTGACGGATCCTACGGGCCGCTACGTCTACGTCACCGACGAAACGTCCAACCAGCTTATCGGCTACTCCATCGACAACCAGGTCACCGGCAACCTGAAGGCCCTGTCCTCCAGCCCCTTCGCCACCGGCCTCTTCCCGGTCTCGGTGGTCATCGATCCCCGCGGCAAGTACCTCTACACCGCCAACTACAACAGCGGCAACGTCAGCTCATTCGCGATTGATTCGGCCAGCGGATCCCTCTCGAGCGTGGCTGCGTCGAGCAGCTTCGCGACCGGCACTCGTCCGACCTGCATCACAATCGATCCGGCTCTGGGGCAGTATCTCTATACCTCCAACTACCTGGACGGCACGATCTCGGCGGGAGAGCTCAACACCAATACGGGCGCGCTCTCCGGGATTGCAAACTCGCCGTTCACGGTCTCCTCGCTGCCGGCGTGCATTGCCTCCGTTCCCAACGGCCCGCACTCCTTCCAGCTTGCGAATCCGTAGGAAGAGCAAGTTAGCGAGTCAGCAAGTTAGCGAGTCAGCAAGCTAGCAAGTCAGCAAGTCAGCAAGTCAGCAAGTCAGTAGATACCGATTGCAACTCAACGAAACAGCCCAAACTCAGAAGCGCTCCGGTCCGCCGGGGGCGCTTCTGCTTTGGGGCCAGCTCTTCGCTTCGACCCGCTGACTCGCTGACCCGCTCCATGTGCTCCAATATCTCTATGCCTCATGCTTCCAACTTCAGCCTCGGCGGCGTCAACGTCGGTGGCGGCCCGCTGTTTCTCATCGCCGGCCCTTGTGTGATCGAGTCCGAGCCGCACGCCCGCCGCATGGCCGACGCGATCCAGCGCATCGCCTGTGATCTCGCGATTCCCTACATTTTCAAGGCCAGCTACGACAAGGCCAATCGCACCTCAATTCACTCTTTCCGCGGTCCCGGACTCGCTGAAGGTGCGCGCATCCTCCGCCTCATCGGCGAATCCAACCGCGTCGCCGTGCTCACCGACATCCACACCGCCGAGCGGGCTGGCGAGCTCTCCGACCGCCTCGGCCCAATCGACGCCATGCTGCAGATTCCCGCCTTTCTCTGCCGCCAAACCGACCTGCTGATCGCCGCCGCCCGCGCCTGCGCCGCACCCAACCGTGCAATCAACGTCAAAAAAGGCCAGTTCGTCGCGCCGTGGGACATGCGCCATGCCGCCGAGAAGGTTCGGGAATCAGGCTGCTCCAGCGTCGCGCTCACCGAGCGCGGCGCGTCCTTCGGATATAACAATCTCGTCGTGGACATGCGCTCGCTGCCGATCATGCGCGGCCTTGCTCCGGTAGTCTTTGACGCGACCCACTCAGTGCAAACGCCCTCGGCCGCCAACGGCGTCTCCGGCGGCCAGCCCGAGTTCATCCCCGTGCTCGCCCGCGCCGCAGTCGCGGCTGGCGTCGACGGCATCTTCCTCGAGGTCCACGACAATCCCGCGGAGGCCAGATCCGATGGAGCCAATGCGCTCCACCTCAATCGCCTCCGTCCTCTCCTGGAGACGCTGATCGCCCTTCACGCGGTCGTTCCCTCTGCTCCGCAATAAAAAAAGGCCCCCGTCCGGGGGCCCATCTGCCTTGGGTGCTGGAGGCGGGGGAGAGTCGGATGCGACTCGCCTGCCAGAACGCCTAACGTCTGGCCAACCATCGGCACTATAGGTTGAACGTTCCAAAATGGAAAACCGGGCGGGGAAATCCTGTGGAAATCCTATGATTTTTCAAAGATCTATCGTGTGGAGACCTGAACGACCCTCAAAACTGGCATCTGCTGATTCCAGCTGTCGTTTACGCCCTCGAAGATCAGCCGGAAGTCCGCCTGCCCTCCCGGAGCGAGCGGCGCCGCACTCAGGGGTTCGGTGTCCACATATGGCTGCCGTGTCCGGATAACCGACACCGGAGCCGTCAGCACCTGCGGCTGCCCTGCGCCCGAGGCAAACTGCGCCTCGACCGTCGCACCGGTCACCGTCTGGTTGCCGCGGTTCGTGACATGGCCATCGACATACGTCGACCGTCCGCCCGACAAGCTCTCCGATTGGCTCACCTGCAGATTCGTGACCTCGAGGTTGGCAGCATAGGATGTGCCACCCGCGGGCGCGGCGCCGTGGCGCCCAACGATCAGCAGCGCCACCACCGCAATCACGACCACGACAGCGGCGATCGCGACGGCCGCAGTCGGGAATGCCTTTCCGCTCGGCGGCTCGCGAAAGAGCGGATCCCGCGGGCCCGTCGATCCCGAAGAAATATTTGTAGGCTCAGGCATCACCAGCGATTCTATACTGCACCATATTGTTCAAGAGCTTTCCAGGTTCAGCCCAAGTTTGGCGCCCTTTTCGCCCAACGAGAGTCGAACTATGAGGTACCTTGGGACGAGGTGGCCGATGTCCAAGCAGCTCAGCTCCGCCAGCCTTCACCTCTGCCAGCAGCGCGCCACGATTCCTGGCGGCTCGCAGCAGGAACGGGAGCGCGACTACGAACGAACGCTGCATGCTGAGGGGCCGTTTCTGATCAGGAGCGAGCTCGCCCGCATCAAGCCTGAGCCCGAGCAAGCGCCCGACAGAATTCTCAACCGTATCTGGCAGGCCATCGACGTGCTGCTTGGCCGCAGCCACATCTACGTGGAGCGCCGCCAGCCGCGCCCCTGAGTTTTCGCTTCGCTCACTGGGACGCGAAGGTCGCTCGCTTCACCTTCTGACGAAAGTCCTCGCCGCGCATCTCCACCACAACGCACATCTCCTGCAGGCGCGAGCGCATGCGTTCGCCGATGCGATCACCCAGAGTCTCCTCGCGCACTGCCGCTCGCGGAGCGTTCAGCTCGCTGCCGCCCGGCGGCAGGTTCGCATAGTTCGTGGTGATGATTGTGGTTCGCCGGTCGTTATACCGTGTGTTGAGAATGTGCGCGACCGTGTCCCACACCCAGTCTGTCGGCTTGGACGCGCCCAGCTCATCGAGCACAAGCACCTCGGCATTGAACACCGGCTGCAGCACCTCGAGCTCGGTCACCTCGACGCTCCGGTTGTAGCTGTTCTGCACCTGCTTCAGCAGATCGCGGTAATCGAAGAACAGCCCCCTGGCTCCGCGTTCGGCAACCAGCGCCTGCAGCATCCCGACGGCAAGATGGGTCTTGCCCACGCCGATCGATCCGGTCAGGAGCAGCCCGTTGCCACCGGTTTCCAGGGGATACGCGCGCACAAAGTTGCGCGCCATCACCAGGGCCTCGGCCTGCGAGCGATCGCTCCACGGCAGCTGCGTCTCAAAGTCGTCCAGCGTGCAGTGCGCATACCGCTGCGGA
>DASYBN010000346.1:0-7815 GCA_036500785.1 Acidobacteriaceae bacterium | reverse complement strand
CGCGACAAACTTCATCGCGGCCTCATGATTGCGTTTGGAATCGTGAAAGCTACTGCGGATTCGCCACTCCGGTAGGATTCTGCGGCGGCGCGGGAGCAGGAGCCGGAGCCGTTGAAGCGCCCGGCTGACCTTCCGGCTGCGTCTGCACACCGATCGACGCACCCGACACCACCAGGTTCACGCGCCGGTTCTGCTGCCGTCCCTGCGCGGTCGAGTTATCCGCCACGAAGTTCGTCGCACCGAAACCCTGCGCCGTCACGCTCGTCTGCGGCACACCGTTCTGCACGAGGAAGTCCCGAACCGCATCGGCGCGGTTCTCGCTCAGCGTCTGGTTATACGCCGGCGACCCGGTCGAGTCCGTATATCCCTCCACCTGCACCTTCAGGTTCGGATAGAGCGTCAGGATTGTTGCCACTTTCGCCAGGCTCACCTGCGCGTCCGGCTTCAGCGTGTATTTGTTGGTGGCGAACAGCACATCGCCCATGTGCACGATGAGTCCGCGCGCCGTCTCAGTCGTTTCGAGCACGTTGTTCAGTTGCGCGCGCAGCTTCTCGCGCGCCTCGTCCGCGCCTTGCTGGCTCTGCTGTGCCTGCTGTTGCGCGGCGGCTGCCTTGGCGCGTGCGTCTGCTGCCTCGGCCTCTGCGCGCGCCCGCGCTGCATCCGCCTGGGCTCTCTCGGCGGCCGCACGGTCGGCAGCAGCCTGCGCCTCCTGCGCCTGGAGCTGCGCCTGCTGAGCCTGCATCTGCGCCTGCTGCTTGGCCTCCTGGTTCTGGCGTTGACGCTCCTCGTCCTGCTTGCGCAATGTGGTGAGGCGCGCATCTTCTGCGCGTTCCACTGCCTCGCGTGCGTCGGTGAACTCCATCTTCACATCGCGGTGCTTGCCGTCCTGAATGTCCTGCGCGTTGCGGAGATCGGTCGCGACCTCCTGCATGATGTCGGAAGCGTACTTGTCAGCGCCAACCTGCTGGGCGATGCGTTGCGCGTTGTAGGCCTCGAAGAGCGGAAGAGGAACGTGCTCGCGGTCGGTCACCGGCATCGGATTCGCGTGGGCGCCCGCCGTCGGGGCATACAGGCCGCGCGGCAGAAGCTGATAGTGAACGTTCACCTCTTCGAGCACACCCTGGGTCTTGTCGGAGAACACGTTCTTCAGCACAACCACGTCGCTCGGCTGCGAAACCGCGAAGTACGGCTCAGCGGTCACGATCATGCCGAACGACTGGAACGAACTCGTGACGTCGAGACTGGCTTTATCGCCGGAGAGTTCCAGCTCGCCAAGGTTCTGCGGACGTCCGTCGGCCGAGATCGACCACAGCACGTAGGTCAGGTACTCCGGGCCGAAGCCATTCGCCGGTGTGAGCCCCGAAAATTTCACAGAGATATGCGTCTTTCCGGTCTGCGAATCGACCTTCGCGTCGCCGCGGGCACTCGGCAGCAGCTCCGTGCCGACGAAGTTCACGTGCGTCGATCCGCTGCGGTTCAGGTAGTTCACCGCGTCGAGCTCGCGCTGCACGACCTTCACGTGGTACACGTAAATCCCGTTCGGCCCCTGCGCCATCACGTTCGCGGACTGCGCTCCGGGCGCGACCGTCGTCGGATTCGGCTCCTGCGCATGAAAATTCGCTGTAGAACCAAAGATGAGCGAGAGCGCCGTTGCGGCGATCGCAAAACCCTTCAGTTTGTCTGACATGACTTCCGTTCTCCTTGCTGTGCCTGCCCATACACACGGCAGGCGACGCGCCCGGAAAGGCGCCCAGAAGGTGCGATGCGCACGAAAGTCCAAAGGGTGGCCCAATTTGCCGAGCCACCCGCGATGATGAAACACGCAGAACGCGTTGCCTGTGCTGCGATTTTGAGCGCTTCTACTGATTCAAAATCGGAACGCCGCCCACCCCCATACTGCGGGCGATGCGCTCGCGCCACTCCTCCGGCCCGGTGATGTGCACGCTCGTGCCCTTGCTGTCTACCGCAACAGTCACGGGCATATCCACGACCTCGAACTCATAGATCGCTTCCATCCCGAGATCTTCAAACGCAATCAGTCGCGAGCTCTTGATCGCCTTCGACACCAGATACGCTGCGCCGCCAATCGCCATCAGGTAAACAGCCTTGTTATCACGGATCGCATCAATCGCCGCAACACCGCGCTCGGCTTTGCCGATCATCCCCAGCAGCCCGGTCTGCTCCAGCATCTGCCGCGTGAACTTGTCCATGCGCGTCGCGGTCGTTGGTCCCGCAGGTCCAACCACCTCACCGTGCACCGGATCGACCGGACCGACGTAGTAGATGAAGCGATCGGTGAAATCAACCGGCAGCTTCTCGCCGCGGTTGAGCATATCGGTCATGCGCTTGTGCGCGGCATCGCGCCCTGTCAGCAGCTTGCCGTTCAGCAGCAGCACCTCGCCCGGCTTCCACGTCGCGACCTCCCCACGCGTCACCGTGTCGAGGTTCACACGCTTGGCCCCGTGGACGTCGTACGTCATCTTCGGCCAATGCTCCAGCGACGGTGGATCGAGATACACAGGCCCCGAGCCATCCAGCACGAAGTGCGCGTGCCGCGTTGCGGCGCAGTTCGGAATCAGCGCCACGGGAAGATTCGCCGCATGCGTCGGCCAGTCGAGTATTTTCACGTCCAGCACCGTCGTCAGTCCACCGACGCCCTGCGCACCGATGCCGAGCGCATTGATCTTGTCGTAGAGCTCGACGCGCAGCTTCTCAATATTGGTACGCGGCCCGCGCGCCTTCAGCTCCTGCATGTCGATCGGGTCCATCAGGCTCTGCTTGGCCAGCAGCATCGCCTTCTCCGCCGTGCCGCCGATGCCAATGCCCAGCATGCCCGGCGGACACCACCCCGCGCCCATCGTCGGAATCGTCTTCACCACCCAGTCGACGACCGAGTCCGACGGATTCAACATCACAAACTTGGACTTGGCCTCGCTGCCACCGCCCTTGGCCGCGACGGTGACATCAACTTCATCGCCGCGCACCAGCGACACCTCGACGACGCACGGCGTGTTGTCCTTCGTGTTCTTGCGGCTGAACGCCGGGTCGGCAAGGATGCTTCCGCGCAGCTTGTTGTCCGGGTCGAGCCACGCCTCGCGGACGCCCTCGTCGCACATCTCCTGCAGCGTCATCGTCGCTGGGCCGTCGCCTTTCATCAGGTGGCACTCGAGACCGAGCTTGATGAAGATCGTCACGATGCCGGTGTCCTGGCAGATCGGCCGGTGACCCTCCGCGCACATCCGCGAGTTCACGAGGATCTGCTTCATCGCATCCTTCGCCGCCGGCGACTGCTCCAGCTCATATGCACGGGCGAGGTTCGTGATGTAGTCCACCGGATGATAGAAGCTGATGTACTGCAGCGCGGCGCGCACGCTTTCGATGAGGTCGTCCTGCTGAATCGGTTTCATAAACGCCACCAACTCTTTATTGTAGTCGCGGCGAGCTGAGCTCTGCGGGCCTGTAGAATCGGGCCTTAGAGACCCTGTGAGCGAGCCGATCGTCGACATCCGCGGGCTGCGCAAGGTGTACACCGGCAAGGCGCCGGTGACCGCCGTTGATGGCATCGATCTGCAGGTCTCGCCTGGCGAGCTGTATGGTCTGCTCGGCCCGAACGGTGCAGGGAAGACCACCACCATCTCCATCGCCACAACCCGCGCGGTGCCGACCGCCGGAACCGTGCGCATCGCCGGCGTTGACGTCGTAAAGCACCCAGCGATGGCCCGACGCGCAATCGGCGTGGTCCCGCAGTACAACACGCTGGACCGCTCGTGCACCGTCGCCGAAAACATTCGCTTCCACTGCCTCTACTTCGGAATGAACGGCGCCGACGCGAAACGCCGTACAAATGATCTCCTTGAGCAATTTCGGCTGCACGATCGCGCGGACGCGTATCCGCAGCAGCTATCTGGCGGCCTTGCACAGCGCCTCCAGATAGCGCGTGCCATTGCTCATCACCCGCGCGTGCTGTTCCTCGACGAGCCCAGCGCCGGGCTTGACCCGCAGAGCCGCATCGCTATGTGGGACGCCGTTCGTGGATTGCGTCGCGAAAACATCACCGTCGTGCTCACAACCCACTACATGGAGGAGGCCGATTCGCTCTGTGATCGCGTCGCAATCATCGACCACGGCAAGATCCTCGTCGAGGACACGCCGGCCGCGCTGAAGGCGAGCGTCGGCGGAGACAAGCTCTACGATCTCCGCCTAAGTGAGACCGCAGACCGTAACAGCCTTGCTGCGCAACTTCGACAGATCGCAGGCGTCACAGGAGTTGAGCCCACGGAGAGCGGTCTGCGCGTGCTCGCCCAGACGCGCGAAGGCCTGCTTCCGCAGGTCATCACAGCCGCGAACGCGCAGGGGCTGCGCGACGTAACGACGGCAGAGCCAACGCTCGAGACAGTCTTCATACGCCTCACCGGGCGCGATCTTCGCGAGTAAGGAGCGCATATGGCAACGGTCGCCACAGTAACTTCGAACGCAGTTGGACGGCGCGGAACTTACACGCGCGCATTCCTCGGATTGATGCAGCGCGATCTGTTCGTTCTGCGCCGTGAAATCGGCCCCTTCATTATCCGCGTCGCGATGAACCCGCTCCTGTTTCTCTTCGTGTTCACGTACGTCATGCCGCACATGTCCGGAGCAGCAGCCATGAATCCGACGGCGAAGATGGCAGGCGCGACCGGCGTCGGCTTCGGCACAGTCCTGCTGCCCGGCCTGATGGCTGTCGCGATCATGTTCTCCGGCATCGCCGCGGTTGCACTGCCGCTCGCGCAGGAGTTCGGCATCACACGCGAGATCGACGACCGCGTGATGTGCCCGCTGCCCATCGGCGCCGTTGCCATCGAAAAGATCGTCTTCTCGGCGTTGCAAAGCATCGTCGCCGCGGCGGTCGTCTTCCCGCTCGCGTACTACATCCCAAGCACGCCCGTCGCCGCACACGTTTCCAGCTGGCCGTTTCTCATCGCCGTTCTCGTGCTCTCGAGCCTTCTCTCCGGTGCGCTGGGCCTGACCATCGGCACCTCAGTCCAGCCAAAACAGATTGGCCTCATCTTCGGCGTCGTCGTTGTGCCGATCACGTTTCTCGGCTGCGTCTATTATCCCTGGGCCGCGCTCGGTCATCTGCGCTGGCTGCAGATTGGCGTGCTCATCAATCCGATTGTCTACATCAGCGAAGGCCTGCGCGCCGCGCTCACGCCGACGATGGGACACATGCCCTATGCGATGATTCTGCTGCTGCTCGTCGTCTTCCTCGCGCTGCTGACGTGGCTCGGCATGCGCGGCTTTCGGCGGCGCGTCGTCAGCTAGTCCGCGCGCTCACTCCGCTGCGTACGTATGCTGCGGCGCGACAGGCGTTGCCACCTCGCCCTTGCCCAGCTTTCCCGCAAGGTCCTTCGCGATCAGCGCGCCGTGGAAGCGGCCATTCTCGATGAAGATCTCGTTCGTGCGCTCGCCCGCAACGATCACACCGGCGAGATAAATGCCAGGCACGTTAGACTCCAGCGTGCGCCGATCACAGACCGGGCATCGTGCATTCTTCGCATCCAGCTTCACGCCCAGCGACTCAATAAACGCGAAGTCCGGATGGTAGCCCGTGAGCGCGAAGACGAACTGATTCGGCAGCGTCCTTGCGCCTTCCGGCGTTTGCAGCGTCACGCAGTCTTCGGCAATCTCACTGACGGTCGTATTGAAGTACGCCGTAATCTCGCGATTCTTAATTCGGTTCTCGATATCGGGCTTGATCCAGTACTTGATGTGCCGGTGCAGCTCCGCGCCGCGATGCACCAGCGTCACACGCGCTCCGTGCCTCCACAGCTCCAGCGCCGCGATCGCCGCCGAGTTCTTGCCGCCGATCACAAGCACATCCTGTGCGAAGTACGGATGTGGCTCGTGATAGTAGTGCTTCACCTTCGGCAGGTCCTCGCCGGGGATATTCAGATGGTTCGGAAGATCGTAGTATCCCGTGGAAACGATGAGCTTGCGCGCGCGATGCTGTTGATTGCGGCCGAAACCGTCCGTTGTGTGCACGCGAAAATCTTCATCGGCGCCGGAGACGCCATCAACGTTCTGATATTGCAGCACCTTCAGTTTGTAATGCGCCGTCACCTTGCGGTAGTACTCCAGCGCCTCGCTGCGCGTGGGCTTAGGATTCGGTGAAGGGAAGGGAATGTTGCCGATCTCGAGCAGCTCCGGCGTGGTGAAGAACGTCATATTCGCCGGGTAGTTGAAGAGCGAGTTCGTCAGGCAGCCCTTATCCACGAGCGCAACGGTGCAGCCCGCATTCTGGGCGTCGATGGCGCACGCAAGACCTGTAGGTCCCGCGCCGATGACGAGCACGTCGTAGAGTGGCTGTTCGTTCATAGGTCAGATTGTATGGATGTGCGAAAGGGCCGCAAAGATGCGGCCCTCCCGGTCATACATTGAAGTCAAGATTACGCGTCGATATCGACCAGTTTGTGGCTGATCGCAAACAGCGCAAGCTCCAGCCGCGTGCTGACGCCGGTTTTGTCGAAGATGTTCGACAGGTGCCGCTTCACAGTCTCTTCGCTGATCGTGAACTGCTTCGCGATGTCCTTGTTCGAGCAGCCCTCGACGATGCAGGTCACGACCTCGAGCTCGCGTGGCGTGAGCCCGTACGTCTTCTTTTCCGGCACAGCCGCAGCCTGCTGCATCAGTTCATGCAGCGCGGAGAGCAGATTCACAACCCGCTTGCCGCCGATCCAATAGTCGCCCGAGAGCACGGCGCGCAGGCTCTCGCCAAGGTCGCTCGCGACCGAGTCCTTCAGCACGATGCCGCGCGCACCGATCTGCAGCGCTTCGATGATCTGCTGTGTGGAGATCAGGCTGGTAAGCAGCACGATCTTCACGCGCGGCGAGCGGTTCATAATCGCGCGCATCGCTTCAAGGCCGGGCAGCTTGGGCATCGCGAGATCAAGCAGCAGAATGTCCGGCTCGACCTCAAGTGTCTGGGTGATCGCTTCGTCACCGTCGTTGGCTTCGCCGACAACCTCGAAGCCTGGCTCGCTTGTCAGCATGTTCTTCACGCCGAAGCGAACAACAGGATGGTCATCTGCAACGACGATACGAATGCTCTGGTGTCCTGGGTGTCCGGTGGTTTGCGGTCCGGCAGCGGGTTTACGCAGTACAGGTGTCGGCATCGTCTCTGGGTCTCCGTGCGCCTGAAAGTTAAGACGCTACAATCTTTCGTTCAGCATACGCTCGAGCCGTTGACACGCCGAATCGAAATCCGCAAGGGCATAGGTATCGACCGGGGAACCCCCTTCGGTTGCAGCCGCAAGCGACTGTAACTCCTGCGCTCCCACCATTCCACAGCTGCCTTTGATCGTATGGGCCTCATGCCGGATGGTGGCCTCATCTCCGTTCTCCGCGGCCGCTGCGATGCGCTCCAGCCGCGCGCGCACATCGTCGAGCGTCATGTCGTATAGCTGACGGAGCGAGTCACCGCCGATCTTTGCACGCAGTTGTTCGAAGATCATGTCGTTGAGCGGCGGCTGGCGGTCCGGATTGCCAAGCGCAGCCTGTCGCTCAATTTCATCCGTGGCGTGGCGTCCGCCTTGCACACGCGCGCTCTCGACCGCACCGGCGAAGTCTTCCATCGAAAACGGTTTGCGCAAGAAGCCATCGAACGCATCGGACTCCTCAGCACGCGGTCCGCTCCCACTCATCCCGAGCACCACGCTGGACGCGGGCAGCGTTCCAGCCGCGCGAGCGGCGAGCAGCGCGGCTGCCAGCTCGCCGCCGCCGATGCCCGGCATCTGCATATCGCAAAGGATCACCTCCGGCTTCGACTCCCCGCGATAG
>DASYBN010000345.1:0-8571 GCA_036500785.1 Acidobacteriaceae bacterium | reverse complement strand
TTTTCCGGCTGCGCCGGAACCAACTTGCATACCCTCCAAAGGTCTACAACCCTCCGTACTCTTGTTGCCGCCGCTCCTATGCCTCACTCTTGATCTCAGTACAGACCTGGGAGAAGAGGGTTGTAGGTTGCGCCGTTCGCGGCAGGCCTACAACCCATTTTTTTTGGCAACCTGCATCTCCGCCGTTCCATCTCACCGAATGGATAACAAGCGGAGACTCACATCCGCTTTATCGGCTCCAAATCAAGATTCGAAAGGCAATCTCAATGAAGAAGTATTTGGCTGCACTCTGCGGATTAGCAATGTTTGCAAGCATAGTCCCGGCTCGCGCAGCGGACATGCACAAGATGGACAGCCGGCTGAACGATGCCGCTGACGTCATTGCGGAGATCATGCACACTCCGGATCGCGGCATTCCCAGCTCGATCCTCTCCGGCGCGAAGTGCGTGGTCGTTGTTCCGCATTACAAAAAGGGAGCGTTCGTCATCGGAGCGCAGTACGGGCAGGGCGTAGCCACCTGCCGCACTGGTCACGGCTGGAGTGCACCCGTCTTCGTGAAGCTTGAAGGCGGCAGCTTTGGCTGGCAGATCGGCGGGCAGTCCACAGACCTCGTTCTCGTCGCCATGAACCGGGGCGGCCTTGAATCGGCCCTGAAGAGCAAGATTAAGCTGGGGGGAGACGCCTCCGCAGCGGCCGGCCCGGTGGGCCGTGACGCGCAGGCCAGCACCGACATCGCCATGCACGCCGAGTTCCTCACCTACTCCCGCGCTCATGGTCTCTTCGCTGGGCTCGACCTATCCGGCACCGCCCTGTACCAGAACAAGGACGACATGGACGCCGAGTACGGTAACGCTGACTTTGAAGCCATTCTCCACGGCACAACGGCGGTTCCGCCGAACGCGCAGCGGTTCGTCTCTACGGTGGCCCGCTATTTCGTAGAGGCGCGGAATCAGTAACCCGCCGCACAATACCGGCTGTATCAATCCAAACGGGGACGGCGCAAGCCGTCCCTGTTCTTCGTCGCCGGGAATTTCGCCTGTCTCGCCGACTTCGTTTGTGCGCTTTTGAGGCCGCTTCAGCGGTTGCGCAGAACCTCAGTAAGCAACGGCGACGTTGCTGCGAGGGCGGCGGCTCCTGAGCTGGAGCGTCTAACCATTTAGAATCCAGCTGATGCTCGCGACAAGGGCCCCCCATTCCCTCCCACTGAAAGGCAACAACGAATGAAGAAGGTTCTGGCACTCCTCTGCGGCCTATTCCTGCTCGCGGGAATCGTCCCCGCCCGTGCCACTGACATGAATACGCTTGACGCGCGGCTCAATGCCGCCGCCGACGTCATTGAGCAGATCATGGCTACGCCCGACAAGGGCATTCCCAGTTCCATCCTCGCGGGCGCCACCTGCGTCGTTGTGATTCCCAGCTATAAAAAGGGTGCGTTCGTCCTAGGTGCACAGTATGGGCAGGGCGTCGCCACGTGCCGCACGCCTGCCGGTTGGGGCGCTCCCGTGTTTGTCCGCCTGGAAGGCGGCAGCTTCGGCTGGCAGATCGGCGGACAGGCTACTGATCTGGTGCTCGTCGCCATGAACCAGAAAGGCCTGGACGACATGCTCAGGAACAAGTTCAAGATCGGCGCCGACGCCGCCGCCTCGGCCGGCCCCGTTGGACGCAACGCGCAGGCGGGCACGGACTGGAAGCTGAATGCTGAGTTCCTCACCTACTCGCGCTCCAAGGGCCTGTTCGCCGGGCTCGATCTCGACGGCACCGTCCTTTCGGAGAACGGCGACGACATGACTGCCGAGTACCGGCAGCCGATCCGGTTTGAGACTGTCCTGCACGGGGCCGTGCCCGTTCCGCCGAACGCGCGCCGTTTCGTCTCCACTGTCGCACGTTACTTCGTCGTAGCCCACAACCGTTAGTCGCACAGAGTGCGAGATTGCATGCAAAAGGGACGGCTGCGGCCGTCCCTTTTGCGTCTCCAAAAATCGCCTGAAGCCAAGCCGAGATTACGCCAGACCGCGACGCTTCTCAGATCGCAGATCCCGCCTTCGGTTGTAGGTCTTGTGCTGGCAGCTCTCGCACTCCCACGGATAGAGCTTGAACAGGACCAGAACTCCATCCAGCAGCCCGTGGCGCTTCACGCGCCGGAACTTCCCGTGCCCGCAATTCGAACAGAGCCGCACTGCACACCTCGACCTCTCCATCTTAGCTGACCTTGGTCACCCAGGTGTGAATTACCCCTGGAATCCTCGTACACGAAAGGCGTCATCCCCACAGCCATGGGGCCGAGCAAGATGAAACCCACGCGTCAGCAGCTACACTGAGGAGCGATTGACCGCTGACGCCCATCCCCAGCGCGCCCGCCGCGCGTCGCTCCGCGAATGGCTGGAGTATCTCGTCCTTCGCCTGATCGTGGGGAGCCTCAAGTGGCTTCCTCGCGGCCTGGGGCGCGCTGCCGGGGCGTCGGTCGGCTCCCTCGCCTGGCATCTCGTGCCGCGCCTACGCCGCATCGGCCTGCGCAACCTTACGCTGGCCTTCCCTGACCTGGCATCCGGCAAGCGCGCCCGGATACTGCGCACGCTCTACCGCCTCCTCGGCTGGCAGATAGCTGAGTTCTGCCGCATGCCCCGCGCCAGCCGCACGGACGCACAGCAGGTCTTCCGATACGAAGGCCTCGAGCACTTCCTGGCCGCCCGCAGCCGCGGCAAGGGCGTGCTGGTGCTTACGGGCCATCTCGGCGCCTGGGAGCTGTCGAGCTTCTATCACTCGCTTATGGGTTATCCGATGAGTATGGTGATCCGGCGGCTCGACAACCCGCTCGTCGACGCGTTCGTCAACGGCATCCGCTGCCTTCACGGCAACCGCGTCCTCCACAAAGACGACTTCGCGCGCGGGCTGCTCCAGGCCATGCACCACGGCGAAACCGTCGGCATCCTCATGGATACAAATATGACGCCGCCGCAAGGCGTTTTCGTGCCTTTCTTTGGCACGCTTGCCTGCACCGCGTCGGGGCTCGCACGGGTGGCCGCGCACTCTCAGGCCGCCGTACTCCCCGGCTTCATGCTCTGGGAGGAACGTGAGAGGCGTTACGTGCTCCACTTTGGTCCGGAACTCACGCTGCAACGGAGCGGCGATGCGATGACCGATGCGGTCGCCAACACCGCCCTGTTCACGGCTACCATTGAGTCCTGGATTCGCCGCTACCCGGAGCAGTGGCTCTGGGTACACCGCCGATGGAAGACCCGCCCCGAAGGCGAGGAGAGTCTGTACGGTTGACAGGAGAGCCTGGACAAGATGAAGTTCAAAATCCTGCACGGACGCGACCTCGCCGAACTCGTGGGCGCCGCGGAATTCCCCGACATTGATCTGCATCGCGTCTCCGCCATCACCGGAGCGACGCCGGATGCGATCGTCTTCGCGCAGGACGACGCCGCTCTCGAACGTGCGTTGCAGTCGCCCGCCGGCGCCATCCTCGCGCGCCGTGGCGAGCTTCAGACCGACGATCCGCGCGTCCTCTGGGTTCGTGATCCGCGCTTTGCGATGGCGCGCGCCGGCAAGGCTCTCGAAGCGCAGGTCGACGCTCCGCTGATCGATGCTCGCGCGTTGATCCATTCCTCGGCAGACGTCGGCGACCGCACTCGCGTCGGCGCCGGAGCCGTCATCGAAGCCGGCGCGGTTGTTGGCGAAGACTGCAGCATTGCCGCGAACGTCACCATCTGCCACGGCGTTCATGTTGGTGATCGCGTCCTGGTTCAGGCCGGAGCCGTCCTCGGCTCCCTGGGGTTCGGCTACGCGCGCAATCCGCAAACCGGCGAGCACCTCCTCTTCCCCCAGCAAGGCGCGTTGATCATCGAAGATGACGTTGAGATCGGCGCGAACACCACGATTGATCGCGGCGCTTTAGGCGAGACTCGGATTGGCAAGGGCACGAAGATCGACAACCTCGTGCACATCGGACACAACTGCATTGTCGGCAAGAACGTCATCATCGCCGCGCAGGTCGGCATCTCCGGCTCGTGCACCATCGACGACAACGTCGTCATCGCCGGCCAGGTCGGCCTCGGCGACCACGTACATATTGGTCCGGGAGTCATCCTCGGTGGGCAATCCGGCGTCTATCCCGGCAAACACCTCACCGGTCCCGGCGAGCTCTTTGCTGGAACGCCCGCTGAACCGGTCAAAGACCACCTGCGCTCGCTCGCTCGCCTACGCCGTCTCAAATAACGCGCGGCGCGCTTCACACTTCCTCTTTGCGATGGAGCTTTCTCTTGCGCCGCTTCTGCTGGCCTGAGAGCATAAGTCCATGGCCAAGCAACGCGGTTATCCCGACCGCAGAGGCATGGGAGCACCGAGCGACTTCATCTCGGAAACCTTCGTTCCAAATGAACAACATAGCTCAGAGCAACTCACGCGCGCTATGGCCCTTGTTGCTGCCGGTTTTTCCCCGGAACAGGTTGCGTCCATGCTCTCTGTTCCGGTGGAATGGGTTTTAGAGAAGTCCTCCTAGCTAAGCTAACCGATCGACTCCCGCAACCCTCATGCCAACCATCGTTATCGGCGGACACACACGGAACATCGGCAAGACCTCGGTCGTCGCCGGGCTGATCTCCGCGTTGCCGCAGATGAACTGGACCGCCATCAAGATTACGCAGTTCGGCCACAACGTATGCTCGGCCAAGGGCGAGCCTTGCGACTGCCAGACCGCCGACCACGCCCTCGCGATCTCCGAGGAACGGGACCCTTCTACCGGCACCGACACCTCGCGCTTTCTCGCCGCTGGGGCGAAGCGAGTCTTCTGGGTCCGCACTCGTCAAGGCGAGCTCGCCGAAGCCATGCCGCGCGTTCGCAAGCTCATCGCCGAGTGCGAAAACACGATCATCGAGTCGAACAGCGTTCTGCGATTTTTGCAGCCCGATCTCTCGCTGTCGGTGCTCGACCCTACGATCGCGGACTTCAAGCCCTCGGCGCTCCGCTATCTTGACCGCACCGATGCGCTGATCCTTCCCGCAGGCACGGACATCAGCGCCCTGGCGAGCGCACAGCTCTGGCCGGGTGTTTCGCCGCGCGTTTTAAGCACAAAGCGCATCTTCTACACCCAGCCGCCAAGCTACACGAGCCCTGAGCTCATTGACTTCGTCGCGAGCAAACTCTCTACAGCCAAACTCGCAGCTAAGAGCTGAACGCTGCGAACTGAGCCGCGTTAACCGCGCTGGTCCGCGTGCGATCCGCACAGCAAATCCTCAACCCCGCGCGCCTAGACTCGCTTCACTTCGTTGCCTACTCCAACATCGCGAGTCCTCATGAGCTTCCGTCCTTCACCGCTTCTGCTTGCTCTCGTCCTGTGCGCTCTCACAGCCCACTCACAGACAACCGGATGGCAGCCGCCGCCCGGCCATCCGCAGATTCCCATATGGTCCTCTGCTAGCAAGATCCCCGACGCTGCTCCGGTTCTCGCGGCCGAACGGGTCGAGGTCAGCGGCCCGAGTGAGTTGATCGGCGGGAAGCGCAGCACGGGTGTGTACAACGTCACGATTCCCACGATGACCGTCTACTCCCCCACCGGCAAGAACACCGGCGCGGCCGTCGTTGTGTTTCCCGGCGGCGGGTACCAGATGCTCGCCATCGACCTCGAGGGGACTGAGGTCTGCGACTGGCTTGTGCCGCGCGGCGTCACGTGCGTCGTGCTGAAGTACCGCGTGCCCGGCAATCCCAAGCTGTATCCGAAGTCCGGCCCTTATCCCGAGTCACCGATGGCGCTCGAAGACGCGCAGCGCACGATGGGCCTGCTTCGTGTGCACGCCGCCGAGTACCATATCGACCCGCACAAGGTGGGCGTGCTGGGCTTCTCCGCCGGTGGCCATCTCGTCGCCGCCATCAGCAATCACTTCGATCATCGCGTGTACGCTCGAATCGACGCAGCGGATGATCAGAGCTGCCGCCCCGATTTCGCCGTCGCGATCTATCCCGGTCATCTCTCGTATTCGGCGACCGTGTACGACGCCCGTCAGAGCAAGAAGAAGTCCTTCATGCCTTCGCCGAACAACGTCCCGCCCGCGCTGCACGATCTCGTGCTCAACCCGGACCTTCACGTTACGCGCAACACGCCTCCGACGTTCCTCCTACAGAACGAAGACGACAACATCGACAACGTGAACGATGCGCTGTCGTATTACATCGCGCTGCGCAACGCCGGCGTGCCGACGGAGATGCACCTTTACCCGAAGGGCGGTCATGCGTTCGGGCTGCGCCGCACGAAACTTCCGGTCACTGCGTGGCCCGAGCTCGTCGACACGTGGCTCGCGTTTCTCGGCATGACACCGCAGTAGGTCTCGCGCGGAATGCATTGGACGCAAACGAAAGAGGCAGCCGATTGGCTGCCTCTTTCAGGTTTGAATGACCGATGACTTACGCCGTCGTGGGTGTGCCCTCGTTGTAGCCTGGCTTGCGGCCACCTTCCGGCTTGAGCACCTTCTGGGTGTCGTCGCCGTCCGCAGCAGCCAAGGGCGACTTGACCGGCGGAAGCTCCTTGCCCTGGATCAGCAGCTCGATCTCCACCGCATCCAGCGTCTCGCGCTCGAGCAGTGCAATCGCCATCCGGTGCATCACCTCGCGGTTCTCCTCCAGAATCTGGTGCGCGGACTTATAGCCTTCGTCCACGAATTTCTTCACCAGCCGGTCGATCTCCTTCGCCGTGTCGTCCGAGTAGTCCCGCGACTGCGCGATCTCGCGGCCGAGGAAGATCTGCTCTTCCTTCTTGCCGTAGGTCAGCGGGCCGAGCTCGCTCATGCCGTACTCGCAGACCATCTTGCGGGCGAGTTCGGTCGCGCGCACGATGTCGTTGCCCGCGCCGGTTGTCATGCGGTCCATGAAGATCTCCTCCGCGCAACGGCCGCCCATCAGGATGGCTAGCTGCGTCTCGAGGTAGTCCTTCGTAACCGTGTGCTTGTCTTCCTCGGGCAGGTGCATGGTCACGCCGAGCGCCATGCCGCGCGGGATGATCGTCACCTTGTGGAGCGGATCGGAGTGCTTGCGCTTGGCCGCGACGAGCACGTGTCCGGCTTCGTGGTAGGCGGTGTCGCGCTTGTCGTCCTCGCTCAGCAGCATGGACTTGCGCTCGGCACCCATCAGAACCTTGTCCTTGGCAATCTCAAAGTCGTACATGTGCACGGCCTTGCGATTGAAGCGCGCTGCTGTCAGCGCCGCCTCGTTGACCATGTTGGCGAGGTCGGCTCCGGAGAAGCCCGGTGTTCCGCGCGCCAGCACCTGCAGATTCACGTCCTCGGCGAGCGGCACCTTCTTGGAGTGCACGCGGAGAACCTCTTCGCGTCCGCGGATGTCAGGACGGTCGACGATGACGCGACGGTCAAAACGTCCCGGCCGAAGGAGTGCCGGATCGAGAACGTCAGGACGGTTGGTTGCGGCGATCAGGATCACGCCGTCGTTCGACTCGAAGCCGTCCATCTCGACCAGAAGCTGATTCAGCGTCTGCTCGCGCTCGTCGTGTCCGCCGCCCAGGCCAGCACCGCGGTGCCGTCCGACAGCGTCAATCTCGTCGATGAAGATGATGCAGGGAGCGTTCTTCTTGCCCTGCTCAAACAGGTCGCGCACGCGGCTTGCGCCGACGCCGACAAACATCTCGACGAAGTCCGAACCGGAGATGGAAAAGAACGGAACGTTCGCTTCGCCGGCCACAGCGCGGGCGAGCAGGGTCTTGCCGGTGCCCGGAGGCCCGACCATCAGCACGCCCTTGGGAATGCGTCCACCGAGCCGCTGGAACTTCTGCGCTTCGCGAAGGAACTCGATGATCTCCTTGAGCTCTTCCTTGGCCTCATCGACGCCGGCGACGTCCTTGAATGTCACCTTCTTCTGCTGCATCGAGAGCAGGCGCGCGCGGTTCTTGCCGAAGCTCAGCGCCTTGTTTCCGCCACTCTGCATCTGCCGCATCATGAAGAGGAACAGCGCGAGGATCACGGCGATGGGCGCGATCTGGAAGAGGATGTTCAGCCAGAGCGTGCCGTTCTGGTCCTTCTGGATCACGTTCACGCCGTGATTGATCAGGTTGTTGTAGAGGTCCTGATAGCTCGCCGGGATGGTCGTGTGGAAGACCTCTTTGCCGTCCTTAAACTTGCCAGTGACCTCGGTGCCGTTGATCGTCACCTCGGAGATCTTGCCGGCGCTGGCATCGTTCATCAGCTCGGTGAGGCTGATCGCCTGGTCATGGCCCGAGTTCATGTTGGTCACGACGTACCGCCATCCCACCAAAAGGCAGCCCACCGTCAAGACCCAAATCAAAAGATGTTTGATGGTTGAATTCAATCCGCTTCCTCGTTTCCTGCTTTGCCGGGCTCCCCGCGCTGCTCGATTCGAGCCTCGCCTCCAGCCTTGCTGCTTCTTCACTCAAGTGTTAGACGACAAGATTGGCCAGAGGGTGCAACCTCCGTCCGATCGGGGTTCGGGCGGACGCACACGCGCTTGACCAGATTCTACTCCCCGGCCGCCGAATCCCCAGCAGCTTTTCTCGCGTCTGAGTTTGCCACCTTTACGTTGTGCGGTGCCACAAAAGGCGCAGCGACCACG
>DASYBN010000344.1:0-2104 GCA_036500785.1 Acidobacteriaceae bacterium | reverse complement strand
GACCGTCTTGCCCACGCCGGCGCCCCCGAACAGGCCGATCTTGCCGCCCTTGAGGAATGGCTGGATCAGGTCGATAACCTTCACGCCGGTCTCGAACATCTCTTCCGAGGTGGCCTGCTCTTCGAAGGACGGGGCCTGGCGGTGGATGGGCCGCATCTCCTTGGAGGAGACCGGCCCTAGCTCATCTACCGGAAGGCCGATGACATTGAGCACGCGGCCCAGCGTCGCTGTGCCCACCGGCACCGTGATGGGGCCACCCGTGTCGATCACCTTCATGCCGCGTACCATGCCCTCGGTCGATTCCATGGCGACGCAGCGCACGCGCCCTTCCCCAATGTGCTGCTGCACCTCGAGGATGACGTTGATCTCCGACGGAACGGTAAAGCCCTCGCTCACCACACGGAGCGCCTCATAGATCGGCGGCATTGTCTCTTCGTCGAACTGCACGTCGACTGCGGGACCAGAAATCTTGACCACCTTGCCGAGATTCTGCTTGCCTGGCGTGCTGTTCGCGCCCCGGTACTGCGCACCTTCGTCCTGTCCCTCGCCCATGCCCTGCACGGCGTCGCGATGTGTCTCATTCATCTGTGCCATATCTTCCTGTCTTCATCGCATCGCCATGCGATGCACTCCGTTCGTCTTTATAAAGCGGCAGCACCGCTGACAATTTCGATAATTTCCTTGGTGATCGCGGCCTGGCGCACGCGATTCATGGTCAGCGTGAGCGAGTCGATCATGTCAGAGGCATTGTTGGAGGCCGAATCCATGGCCGTCATGCGCGCGGCGTGCTCGGAAGCGACCGATTCCAGCATGCCGCGATAGAGCTGCGTCGCCACGAAGCGAGGCAGCAGGCCGCGCAGCATCTCTTCCGGCGGCTGCTCGTATATGTAATCAACATCGGCCGTGCCGAATGTCTGCGCCTCTTCATCGGCCTCATGCGTGTCCGGCTCTTCCAGGCTCACGCCCGCGCTCCGTGCCGCTTCGCCGGCGCGCTCGCGCTGCTCTTTGGAGAACTCCTCTACCTGCGCAAACTCGTGCTCGCCCGGTTCGGCCAGCGGCACCAGCCGCTCCACCACTACGCGCTGCGAAATAACTGAGCGGAACTCGTTGAAGACCACGTATGCCGCATCGATCTCGCCGCTGACGTAGCGGTCCACGATATCCTGTCCGATCTCGGCCACCGCCTCAAAGCGGAGCTTCTCGAGCATCCCGGGATGATCGCCCGTCACTTCTATGGGCGCGGACCGCTCCCCTCTACTCCGCACCACGGGCTTCTCTTCAAGCTCGCTTTCAAGCGACATGCCTTCCAGTTGCTCGCCGGCAGTTTGCTGATCGGCCTCAGCAGCATCCCGCGTCACCTTGGCCGCCGGATAGCGGCGACGGAAAAGGTCACGCGCTTTGCGGCCAATGGTTTCCACATCGACGTTGCGGCCTTGCTCGCCGTTCTGCGCCGTGATGAAGCGCATTGCCGCCTTGATGATGTTCGAGTTGAAGGCGCCGGCAAAGCCCTTATCGCCAGAGACCACGACAAGCAGCACGTTCTTCTCTTCGCGCGGCACAAGCAATGGATGGCGCACTTCGCCCGTCTCCGGGTTGTAGACATCGATGCGCCGCATCAGCGAGCGGATGACGCTGGCCATCATCTGCGCATAGGGCCGCGCCGTCACAGCGCGCTCCTGCGCGCGGCGCAGCTTAGCCGCCGAAACCATCTTCATGGCCTTGGTGATCTGGCGCGTGTTCTTCACACTGCGAATGCGCCGTTTCAGATCGAGGACGTTTGCCATTGTTGGTTGCGCATTTCTTCTGTAGGTATATACGAACGGGTGAATTTCAACGCAGCTTTTCCGTTAAGAAAAGCTGCACAGAGCGGCTTCCTGAATTAGGCACATAACAGAAGAAATACGCTAAGCCTTTGCCGCCACTTCTTTTTGCTCTTTCTGCTGTTGATCGGCCGCCTTCTTCTTGTCGTCCGGCTTCTTCTCTTCCGGCTTCTTCTCTTCCCCGTCCAGAGGCTTCACAGACGACTCCTTCAGCTTCGCCTCCTGATGCTCGGCGACGTAGTTCTCCTTGTACTCCTTCAGCGCCGCCTTGATGCGGTTCTTCA
>DASYBN010000343.1:0-4539 GCA_036500785.1 Acidobacteriaceae bacterium | reverse complement strand
ATGGCCAACGTGACGCAGAGCCCCATCGGCACCGCCGCCGAGGCCCGGCTCGATGGCGTCGACTTCGCCGGCAAGACCGGCACCGCGCAGGTCATGAGCCACACCGCGCTCGCCGGCACCGCGCACGGTCACAACACCGTGCCGAACGCCTGGTTCGTCGGCATCGCGCCGCGCCGCAACCCGGACATCGTCGTCGCCGTCCTGTGGGAGCACGGCAACTGGGGCAACAACTCCGCCAAGCTCGCCGCCCAGGTCATCAACGCGTACATCACCAAGCAGCGCACCCGCTCCGGCAACCTCATGAAGGTCGCCGAAGCCCCCCACAAAAGCCAGCCTCCGGCATCGGCGGCTCCGCTCCGGCCGCGACGCCCGCCACCTCAACAGCTCAGCCGAGCGGACAATAGCCTATGGCGGAACTAACGAAGAGGAAGCATTCGAATCCGATAGCGGCGAGGATCAATGGTCAGCAGCGCCCCATCCTCCAACTCCCGCTCCATCTGGCGCAGCGCGGCGATCACGTGTGCTCCGATAACCTCGGGAAAGATGTCGTCGGTGCGAACCTGGACTACGCTCGGGCGGTCATTCCGGTTTCGGGCGAGGAGGATGCCAAAGTCCAGGTCCTGCGTGAAGACCACGTGTCCGGTCACTTGCGCGAACTCAAGGATCTCCTGATCTGCAGCATTCGCCGCTCCGATTCTGCTCCAGTGCACAGTTTCAAAACCCGCCCGCGAAAGTGTCGTTGTCCACTGCGGCGAAAGGCTCATATCCAGGAGAATCTTCATGCCTCAGCCAGCACAACCTCCCGATCTTGTGCCAGTGTGGCCGCATACCGTACCGCCTGGAGAATGTCCTCCCGCTCCAGATACGGATACGCTTCGAGAATCTCCTCCATACTGTGTCCCGCGCCTACTAATCCGACCACCACGCCGACGGTGACCCGCATGCCACGAATGCATGGTTTTCCGCCCATCACGGCTGGATTTCGAGTAATACGATCAAACTCTTCCATAGGCTCTCTCATGGAGCCATATCTTACGCCTTTCCGTCTTTACGTCTGAAAACAAATGCTCCGTACCCGACTCCGCGACTTCGACTGGACCCTGCTGGTTTTCGTGCTGATCATGTGCGTCATCAGCGTGATCGAGATCCGCTCCGCCACCGCAACCACCAAATTCCACGGTTTCCAGGTCAAGCAGGTTGAGTTCATCGTCGTCGGCCTCGTGCTGATGTTCATCATCTCGGCCATCGACTACCACCGCCTGCTGGACATCGCGCCCTGGGCCTACGGCATCAGCCTCGTCTCGCTCGTCGCCGTACTCATCCCGCACATCGGGCAGAAGGTGCTCGGCGCGCGCCGCTGGATCAACTTCGGCGGCGGCGTTCACTTTCAACCCTCCGAGTGGGTCAAGCTCGTGCTCATCCTCGTGGCCGCACGCTTTCTGTGGACCCGGGTCGGCGAGCAGATGAGCTGGCTGGACATCGCCAAGGTCGTCGCCCTCATCGGGGTTCCGATGGCTCTGGTTCTCAAGCAGCCTGACCTCGGCACCGCGCTCACCTACCTTCCTGTGCTCATCGTGGGCATGTTTCTCGGCGGCATGCAGTGGAAGCAGGCGGCCATCATCTGCCTCGGCCTGCTGATGCTCGGCGGCATTGGCCTCGCCACCGGAAAGCACCTGAAGCCCTACCAGCAGAAGCGTATCGACGCCTTCCTCAACCCGGACTCCGACCCCAAGGGCTCCGGCTACCAGATCCGTCAGTCCCTCATCGCCGTCGGTTCGGGCGGCATCTGGGGACAGGGCTCCAACAAAGGCTCGCAGACCCAGGGCGACTTCCTGCCCATCCCCTACACCGACTTCATCTTCGCCGCGTTCTGCGAGGAGCACGGCTTCGTTGGCGCGACGGTCGTCCTTCTGCTCTACTTTCTTATCCTGATACGACTCATCCAGAACGCCCAGACCGCCGCCGACGCGCCCGGAGGTCTGCTCATCATGGGCATCTTCGGCGTCTTGCTCTTCCAGGTGGCTATCAATATAGGGATGTGCATCGGCCTCATGCCGGTCACCGGAATCCCCCTGCCTCTTATGAGTTACGGCGGCTCCTCCGTCCTCTTCACCTTCCTCGCCCTCGGGATCGTCATGAACGTGCGCATGCGCCGCTTCGTGAACTAAGTTGCTCGCCGGCATATACTTGCGGCCATGACGAGGGTGCTCTGGATCGCGGATCTGTCGATTGCGCTGCTCGTGTTTTGCGGGTTTCCGCTATTCGGGTTTGTCGAGCTGATCTATCTGCATCGTATGACCCTTCACGCCGTCGTAAATCTCTTCGCATTCGGACTTCTCGGGTGGATGATTGCGGATTATCTGCTCCTGAAGATCCGCGAACCTAAGAAGACGACCCTTCCAAGTCATGACACTCCCGACCGGATTTAGTGCATACTAAAGACAGGTTCTGGCCGGAAGGCCAGCCCCCAAACGGATTGACCGCTCGCGGGATGCGACCTTTTCCCCCGTCGGCGTCGATACAAGGATCTTTTTTAGAAGGCCGGCCAGGCACGGATCAGCTTCCGAAGGCCGGACAGGTTTAGAGAATGCAGCCATGCGGATGGTCAACGGCCCCGCCTCAGGATGAGGTTGAGTTGGTCACAAACTCCGCATGCAGCCTTCTGCCCGTTGACCCCACAAACGAGTCCCGGGCACGCAGCGCCACACTGGACAAGTTCTTTCTCAGCAGATTCCTGGAGAGGCCCAACACGGCTCCCCCAGGCAGCGGCCGCCACCACGCACGCCGTTTGTTGAGCCTCTTGAATTCGCCACCAGTCTTCGCAGCGCCTACCTCGTCCGCTCCGGGGAGGTTTGCCCGCTAAGAGCTACGCTCCGCGGGCATCGACCCTGCCTGTTCTGCCAGCCTGTTCCGGATCAATCCGGCGGGCAGAAAGCAGAGCAGCAATGTCAAGAGAATCAAAAGAAATCTATATCTCCAGCACGCCGCATGAGACGCGGCTGGCGATCGTCGAAAAAGACGAACTCGCCGAAATTTACTATGAGCGCGAGAACGAATACACGCTCGCTGGCTCCATCTACAACGGCAAGGTGACGCGCGTCCTTCCGGGCATGCAGTCGGCCTTCGTCGACGTCGGCCTCGAGCGCGACGCCTTCCTCTACATCACCGACTTCATGGAGGAGCAGGGCGAGTCCGCGGACTTCGAGGCCGAGGGCACGCGCTCCAACGGACGCGGTGAAGGCCGCCGCGACCGCAGCGAAGGCCGCCCCCGCGGAGATGGCCGTGACCGCAATGAAGGCCGCCGCCGCGACCAGTCGCCGCGCGCCGAAGCCCCTGCCGCCGAACAGGAAGAGACCGTCAGCCTCGAAGGCCAGGCCGAGCCCGCCGACTCCGCTGAAGAGACCGGCGAGGGCAGCCGCCGCTGGCGCGGTCGCCGCGGACGCCGCCGTGGCCGCGGACCCAACGGTGATGCCGCCGACGGATCCCATGCCGAGCCTGGCGTCGAAGCCGCCGACACCGACGCCGGTGACGTCGATCGCGCACCCGAACCCTCCTCCGATCGAAATTCCGAACGCAGCTCCGAGCGTCCCCGCCGCGAGCGTGGCCGCGGCCGCGAGGATGCCGTCCGCCAGCGCTTCGCCCCTCGCCATCACCGCCCCGGCGACGAATCTATTGACGTCAATGCATCGGCCTCTCCGTCCGCAGAGCCCTTCATTCTTCCCGGCGAATCGCTGTCGAAATACCGCCGCGGCGAAGCTGCCGAGCATCGCGCGCAAGAGACCTCCGCGGCGAAATCGCAGACCGCCGTCGTCTCCGCCCGCCCCTCCAGCGAGTTCGAACTCACCGGCGCCTGGGACGGCGGCTTCACGCTGCCCGGCGAGACGCTCTCGCGCCATCGCGGCAGCGAGCAGCGCAGTGAAACAGTCGCCTCTGAGCCGCGCAGTTCTAGCGATGCATCCTCTCCGCGCGGAAGCGATCGCCGCCGCGAGCGCGATCAGCGCAGCGGACGTTTCGGCCGCGAACGCGAACGGCTCTCGCCCGAAGAGGCCGTGCTTCCCGCCGTCACCTCGCAGCATGAGCCCGAGCCCGCAAGGCAGCCCTTCAGCGACGATGTTCCCGCCTTCGAGGTCGCCGAGACCGAGGCGCGCCTTGACCTGGAGCATTACGCCGCCGAAGACATCGCCTACACGCCCGAGACCGACATCGCGCCTGCCGGCGTCGAAGCTCCCGCCCCGGTTGTGCTTGAGGCTGTCGAGGAGTTCCACGAGACCGTCGCCGAGTACGAGCCCGGCGAAGAAGCCTCAGCGTCTTACCGCATCACGCCCACCGGCCAGAGCGAGTTCCGCCAGAGTGGCACAGTCGACGAAGCCATCGAGCCCGTCGATGCCGAAGCCGTCACAGAGGCTCGCTTCGACGAGACCCACGGCTTCACGCAGGAATCCGACACACACGAGTTCACCAACGTGCAGCCCACCGGAGAGATGATCTCCGAGTGGCCGCTGACGCCCGAGACCGCGGCCGATGACTCGCAGTCCACCG
>DASYBN010000342.1:0-2603 GCA_036500785.1 Acidobacteriaceae bacterium | reverse complement strand
CGCCATGATGTGATCGGCGTGGGCGCGTTCAACCTGGTGCGCCGCGAGGCGCTCGAAGTTCTGGGCGGATGGGAGCCGCAGCGGCTGGCGGTGGTGGAGGACGTGACGCTCGGGAGGAGGATGAAAGCGGCCGGAATGCGGCAGCGCGTCGCCTTCGGGCCGGACCTGGTGCTGGTGCACTGGGCCAAGGGTGCGCGCGGAATCGTGCGGGCACTCACAAAGAATCTGTTTGCGAGTGTGAACTTCAACACGCCGCTGATGCTCCTCGCATGTGCGGTGATGCTGCTTCTGTTCTTGACGCCGCTGGCCGGGATGGCCTGGTGGCGGACGCTTGTGCCGTCTGTCCTGACGCTGCTCTCGATAGCCGCGTGCTATCGCTTGATGAGCGCACGGAGCGGGATTGATGCGCGGTATGGCTGGCTGTATCCGCTGGGCGTGTTTGCGATGGCATGGGCGATGCTTCGCTCGATGCTTTCAGTGTGGATGCGCCGCGGCGTGATGTGGAGGGGCACATTTTATCCGCTGCGCGAGTTGCGGATGCATAACAGCCCATGGCAGTGGGAGCGCACGGCGGCCCAGGCGCGGCGTGCGGAAGAGAAGGGAAGGCCGGGCGTGCGCGCCAAACTGCTGGCGCTATGGCCGGCGTTGCGCAAAGAACGGAAGAAAGACCGCTGACGGCCCGTTAGGCCGAGGCCGGAGATCCCCCGCCGATGCCGAACATCTGTATAAGGCTCTGGGTTGCGTCCAGAGCGTCGCGAGACTTGAAGTCCGCACCAAGCTGAAGAACGGAAGCGCCCGGCGCGAGCGCGGCCAGTTCGTGAGCGGCCATTTCTGCCGGGATCTGCGGCGTGCCGGGGCCGATGAGGATGTACTCCACGGGATCAACGCGCAGCAGCAGCTTGGCGTCACCGAATGCGCATGTGGTTCGAACGTCGAAGCCGCGCGAAGAGAGGACCGACCGGGCAAAGGTGCAAAGGTCGGGTGAGGGATCGAAGATGAGCAGGCGGCGAGCACTTTTGGCCGCCGCGGGCTGAGCGTACCCGCGCTCCATGAAGGAAAGGATGGCATCGTCCTCGGTCGCGAAATTCGGCATGACGGCCGAGAGCCGCGTCAGGTCGAGAAGTTTGGTCACGAACGGTGGCGAGCCGGCGAGCCGGAGCGCTCCGCCCCGTTTTGCAAGCCGCAACGAGTGACGCACGAGCAGACCGAGGCCCATGCTATCGAGCCGCGTGATTCCCGTGAGGTTCAGCACGAAGCGCTGGAACTGGCGCTCTGCGTGATCCAGGGCAGTATCGAGCGTGCGCTCCGCGTCACCGAGCACGATATCTCCGGTGCACTGGATGACGTAGACGCTTCCGCAATAACGTGTGTTCAGAGTCAGCGGCATATAGCCCCCACAAAGGGCCCGAACAGTCTTTGGTGAAAGGGTACACCCGTTTGGGCGGCTCGAATTAGACCTCGATCACCTGCCGCCCGTACCGCTTCTCGACGTACTCATCGAGGATTACCTGGAACTCCTCGACGATGTGGTCGCCCTTGAGGGTGGTGAAGAGCTTGCCGTCGACGTATACGGGGGCTTTGGGTTCTTCGAAGGTGCCGGGGAGCGAGATGCCGATGTTGGCGTGCTTGGATTCGCCGGGGCCGTTGACGATGCAGCCCATGACGGCGAGCTTGAGTTCTTCGACACCGGGATAGGTTTTCTTCCACTCCGGCATCGACTCGACGAGGTAGCTCTGGATGCGCTGGGCTAGCTCCTGGAAGTAGGTCGAGGTGGTGCGGCCGCAGCCGGGGCAGGAGGTGACCTGCGGCATGAAGCTGCGGATGGAGAGCGATTGCAGAATCTGTTGGGCGCAGCGGACTTCTTCGGCGCGGTCGGCGCCCGGCTCGGGTGTGAGGGAGACGCGGATGGTGTCGCCGATGCCGTTGAGCAGGAGCGGCGAGAGGCCGGCGGTGGATGCGACGACGCCCTTCATGCCCATGCCGGCTTCGGTGAGGCCGAGGTGCAGGGCGTAGTCGCAGCGGCGCGCGAGCTCCGTGTACACGTCGATGAGGTCACGAACGCCGGAGACCTTCGCGGAGAGGATGATCTGGTCGCGGCGCAGGCCGTAGCGTTCGGCGGCGGCGGCGTTGTCGAGAGCGGAGACGACCATAGCCTCCATCATGACGTCGCGGGCGTCCTGGGGGTTCGCGGACTTGGAGTTGGCGTCCATCATTTTGGTGAGGAGCGCCTGGTCGAGCGAGCCCCAGTTGACGCCGATGCGGACGGGCTTCTGGTTGTCGACGGCGCACTCGACCATGGTGCGAAAGTTGTCGTCGTCCTTGCGGCCGATGCTTACGTTGCCGGGGTTGATGCGGTACTTGGAGAGAGCCTTGGCGCAGTCGGGATACTTGCGCAGCAGCAGATGGCCGTTGTAGTGGAAGTCGCCGACGATGGGCGTCTCCCAACCTTTGGCGCGGATGCCTTCGACGATGTAGGGCACGGCTTTGGCGGCGTCATCGTTGTTGACGGTGATGCGGACGAGCTCGGAGCCGGCACGGGCGAGGGAGGCGACCTGCTGGACGGTGGATTCGACGTCGGCGGTGTCGGTGTTAGTCATCGACTG
>DASYBN010000341.1:0-6815 GCA_036500785.1 Acidobacteriaceae bacterium | reverse complement strand
GACACCAGCTCCATCAGCCAGGCGCTTTCTACCTTTGTCTCCGACTACAACAACGCGCTTTCAGCGGTGAACTCGCAGTTCACTTTCAGTACTTCCTCGGGATCGGAGGGAGCCTTGAGCGGGGACACCACCATTCGTTCGCTGCAAGGCGTTCTGGAAGGCATCGCCGGATATACTCCCTCTCAAACCTCAGGGGCAACTACCGTCGAATCGCTTGCCGATCTCGGGATCACGATGAACGACGATGGCTCGCTGACCCTCGACACCTCTACGCTCGACCAGGCGCTGCAAAATCCGCAAGCCGTTCAGACATTTCTTCAAGGAAGCGCGCTGAATGGGTTTGCTCAACAGGCCGCATCGGCGATCGGAGAATACAGCGACCCCACCCTCGGTTCCATTGCGAACGAGATCAACAGCCTGAGCCAGCAATACTCCTCGCTGCAATCCCAAATCAACAATTACGAGTCCGGTTACATTGCCTCGCAGCAGACGGTGCTGACGGCAATGTACAGCCAGGCCGAGATCGCGCTTCAGCAACTGCCGGCCGAGATGCAGCAGATCCAGCAGCAGCTGGGCAATAACAACTCGAACAACTAGCACCACGCTAAGACAATCGCAATTCAGGCGAAAGGCCTATGACGAATATTCTTCGCGCCTATCGGACCTCCTCGGCGGAGGGGGCGACGCACATCGGTCTGCTGCTCTCCGTCTACGACGCTCTGGCCGAGGACATTGCGCTTTCCGGAGAAGCTGAGCAGAACGCCGATCTACCTGCGCGCTGCCGGCACTCTCAGCACGCACTTCTGCTCCTGGGCCACCTCGAAAGCTGGGTGCCGTCGCTCGAAGACGCCACGCTCGAGCAGAGCCTTCTGTGCTTCTACAAATACATCCGCGCGGAGCTTCTTCGTTTGCAAACCGTCCGGAGCAGGGAAGGCTTCGTCGAGCTTGCGATGCGGGTCTGCGAGGCCAGGGCTGCCTGGCAGAGCAAACAGGCCCAGGCTCGGTCAGCAATTGGCGATCCGGAGGTCGACTGCACCGAATATCCTGACGGTGGAGGCGACTCGCGGGCCTGCTGGTCCGCCTGACGATTCCATCGCTACCCCATTCTGTTCGACCACACCCGGAACACCTCTCTTCCTCGTGAAGCCGTAAGCTGTGCTGAATTCGGTCGATCAGCAAGAAACTCCGGCTGGCTTCGGCAACTGCACAGCCGCAATCGATTACAATCTACTGATACGTATTGAGCCGTTGGATTCAGATGCAGCGATTTGATCAATTGCTGTAGCGCTTAGCACGTCCAAGGGGGAGTTCTGAAGCGGTTCATTCGAGGCAGAATAAACGCGATCGATCCGAAGCTTCTCTTTTTCGTGGGGCTGTTGATTTCGGCCAGCGGGGTTATCTCGCCGCCGGTCGCTCTCGCGTGCGGGTTGTGCTTCGCTCTGGTATTTGCGCATCCTCTGCGGGTCGAGAGCGGGCGCCTGGCAAAGCTGCTGCTCCAACTCTCGGTGATAGCGCTCGGCTTCGGCATGAATCTCTTCCAAGTGTTGAAGGTAGGCCGGTCCGGGTTCCTCTACACCGCAATCGGCATTACGTTCAGCCTCGCGCTCGGTCTACTTCTTGGATCGCTGGCTAAGGTAAGACGAAAGGCGTCACTCCTAATTTCCGTTGGCACCGCCATCTGCGGAGGCAGCGCCATTGCGGCCATTGCTCCAATCATCGACGCACGTGAAGACGAGATCAGCGTCGCAATGGGAACAGTATTTATCTTGAATTCCGTCGCCTTGTTTCTGTTCCCGGCGATAGGATCCGCGCTTCATCTCAGCCAGAGCCAGTTCGGACTCTGGGCCGCGCTTGCCATTCACGACACAAGTTCGGTTGTGGGTGCCAGTGCAAAGTACGGGAACCAGGCCCTGGTCATTGGGACGACGGTCAAACTCGCTCGTGCACTGTGGATCATCCCCGTGTCTCTGGCAACCGCAGCTTTTCTGCGGGCTCGGCAGCGCGGCGGCGCGCAAGCGGACAGTGGCAGCGCCAGGATGGCGATGCCTTGGTTCATCCTGTTTTTCTGCCTTGCGAGCGTGCTGCGGACGTTCCTCTCAAGTTTTACGCCGCTGTACGATACCCTCGCTCATCTTGGAAGGACCGGGTTGACCGCAACGCTTTTCCTCATCGGCACCGGGTTATCGCGGCACACGATCCGGACAGTAGGATTTCGCCCCTTCCTGCAGGGAATCGTGCTGTGGATCATCGTTGCGACGCTCTCGCTGCTCGCGATTTATCGCTCGATTGTGTCGCTCTAGGGAAATCAATTCCACGATGAACCATCGCTCATCGCATCGCTAGCGGGAGCGCTGCTTGGAAGTTTGCGGCCTGAGCACCGCATTCAACGGCGGTTTGCCTTCGAGAACGCGAGTGACATCGTCGCAGATTGCGCGAGTAACCCGTGCCTGCGCCTCGTGCGTCAGTGCCGCTATATGTGGCATCAGCAGAACATTTGGAAGCCGCTCCAATTCACCCGCGACCGGAGGCTCAGTCTCGCGAACATCGAGCGCCGCGCCTCCAATTTTGTTGGATTTCAGCGCGTCGATCAGTGCCTGCTCATCAACGACCTCACCGCGCGAGGTATTGATGAAAAGAGCGGTGGGCTTCATGCATGCGAATGCAGCGGCGTCGAGAATGTGGGTAGTCTCGCGGGTCGCAGGAAGATGGCAGGAGATCACGTCGGCTCTCGAGAGGAGATCTTCCAACGGAACGAGCTCCGCGTTCAGCTCGGCAAGAAATACATTGTCGCGGCTGACGAACGGATCATGCGCAAGAATCTTCATGCCGAATGCGAGTGCCCTGCGCGCCGTGGCCAGTCCGATCTTTCCAGCGCCGATGATCCCGAACGTCTTGCCGTAAAGTTCGTTCCCAAAGAATCGTTGGCGATTCCAATTGCCTTGCCTCGTGTCCGCGTCTGCCGCAGGAATGTGGCGGGCGAGCGAGAGCATCAGGCCGATCGCAAGCTCCGCGACGCTGATCGTGCTCTGCTCCGGAGTGGAACTGACGATCACGCCTGTCTTGTCGCACGCATCCAGGTCGACGTTATCAAGGCCTACGCCAGCCCGCCCCAGTACGATAAGGTCGTTGGCGTTCCGAAGCAGTTCGGCGGTGATCTGCGTCTGGTTGCGAATGATCAGTGCGCGAACGCCGGCAATTCTTTCAGCGAGCGCGGCCGGATCGCGCCAGAGCTCAGGCATGATCAGCACATCGAAGTGTTTTGCCAGCGCGTCTACGGACGCACCGCGAATGTTTTCAGAGATCAGAATGTCAGGCATGTGTTGCGTCCGTCCCACCGGCGTCGAAGGCGACGCCAAATTGCTTGCACCAGCGTTCCAACTCGGCGATCGTCTCCTGGCCAACTGCAATTCCATTCTCTTCGTTTCGAGCCGCGGCGCGCGCGGAACGCTCTCCCGGGATGAGGATCTCGTCCACGTCAGGCCGCCGTGCGTTCGCCTTCAGGCGCTCGATCATCCATTCCATGCGATCGTTGAAAGTTCCCGGTTCCATGAACGCACTGATATCGAAGAGGCAAAAGAAGTGGCCGACGTCCTGCTTGCGATCAAGATTCTTGTACATTGAGCCGACCTCGGACCCGATCGCGGCGCCGGAGAGAACGCCGCTGAACACTTCAACCATCAGGGCGAGCGCATATCCTTTGTGGCCGGCCATCGTCTGCACTGTGCCGAGCAGTGCCTCGGCCGCATCTGTCGTCGGTTCGCCCGTTCTGCTGAGAGCCCATCCCTCTGGAATCGGCTCCTTCTTCTTGTTCGCGGCGATGATGTTGCCTCGAGCGACGATCGAGGTCGCCAGGTCAACCTTCACAACCGGTCCGTTGGCTCGCGGAAACGACGCGGCAATCGGATTTGTTCCGAAGAACGGCTCGAAACCTCCCGCGGGCGACATCGCCGGCTCGCAGTTTGTCATCGCAAGCAGAATCATGCCACGTTCCGCAGCATAGTTGCAGTAGTAGGAAACGGCGCCGAAGTGCTGCGAGTTGCGCACGGTCGCCGAAGCGATTCCATTCGCTCTGGCCAGTGGAATAAGGAGCTCAAGGGTCCTCACGGCCTGCACCTGTCCGAGGCCGTTGCCGCCATCGAGCGCGAGAACACTGCCGTGCGAGCGATCGACAGAAAGGTTTGCTCTTGGATCGATCAGACCTTTGCCGATGCGCTCGAGATAGATGTTCAGCCGTGAGACGCCATGGGTGGATGTGCCGTGCACGTCGGCGTCGACGAGGGCGCGCGCGAAGATCGCTGCGTCTTCCGCCGAAGCGCCGGCGTGCTCGGCCAACCGAGCTGTGACGTGCCGCAGATAGGACGGCTGAAATCGCTTCATCGCTCGATGGCTCTTTCGTAGTTACGCGCTGCGGTAAAGCTTGGTCATGACGAACTCGCGATGTCCAAGCGCCTCGGCTGCGGTGAGGCGGCCATTCGCGGTGCGCACGATCATGTCCAGCAAAGCGTCGCCGGCTTGATCGATCGTCATCTCGCCCTGCAGAATCTTCGAGACGTCGAGGTCGATATGCTCGGACATCGATGCGACAGTCTTCGGATTTCCCGTGAGCTTGATGACAGGTTCGATCGGGTTCCCGATAACGTTGCCCTGGCCGGTAGGGAAGAGGTGCACCACCGCGCCGGATGCGGCCCATAGCGTGACCGCCTCCGCGGCCGCGCTGGACGTATCCATGAACCAGAGGCCCGCTTTGTCCGGAGCAGCGGCAGGCTGCAAGCAGCCGACGAATTTCGTCTTCTTGCCGAGCTTCTCAACGTTGCCCAGCGCCTTCTCTTCAATCGTGGTGAGGCCGCCGGCAATGTTGCCTTTCGTTGGCTGCGACTCGGAAAGATCATTCGTCTTCTGATCGAAAACGAGCTTTGTGTAGTCCTCGAACGCAGCGAAGAACTCCTTGCGAACCTCATCATTGGCAGCTTTCGACGCAACAATGTGCTCGGCGCCTGTGAGCTCGCTCGTCTCACCAAACGATGCCGTGCCGCCGACAGCGCAGTGTTTGTCGATGACATTACCGACGGTCGGGCAACTGGACAGCCCCGTCGTCGTGTCGGACTCTCCACACTTCACGCTGATGTACAGCTCTTCGAGGCCACACTCGGTCCGCTGCAGTTCCGACGCCCACTGGACATACTCCTTCGCCTGACGCGACGCATCGGCGATCGTCTGGATGTCCCCTTTGCCCTCGATCCAGAAACCCTTCACCGGCTTTCCAGTCTTCGCGATGCCTTCGACGATGCGCTGCGTCCATCCGGACTCAATGCCGATGACCACGACTGCAGCGACGTTCGGATTACTGCCTGTCCCGATCATCGTGCGGAAGTGGAGATCAAGGTCTTCGCCAAACTGCAGGCGGCCGTACGCGTGCGGCAGCGCAAGTGTGCCCTTGATGTTGTTCGCGACCGCTTCGCATGCGGCGTTGGAGATATCGTCAACGGGAAGAATGACGACGTGATTGCGCACGCCGACGCGCCCGTTCTCGCGCCTGTATCCGAGCACTTTGCGGTTCTTCACTTACGCCCACCTCTTCGTCTTCAAGTTGTGTGTGTGTACATGCTGCCCTGCCTTAACGGGCTGAACGATGCGGCCGATTTCGCATGCATACTTGATTGCTGTCTCGCCGACGGCAAAGTCCTTGAGCGCAAGCTTGTGACCCAGCGGGATCGCCTGTTCGGCGCGCGCCTTCAGTGTCGAGTTATCAGCAAGATTTCTGCCGACGCATTCGGTTCCCGCTTCGAGATCGACAACCGCGACGCCAACATTATCCGCGGCGTCATGGACGAGAAAGTGAATCATTCATGCTCCTTCGTGATCCATCAGGCCAGATTGCCGATGGAGATATGTTTTGTCTCGAGAAACGCGTCGAGCCCCTCGGTTCCAAGCTCGCGTCCCCATCCACTCTGCTTGAATCCACCGAACGGACACGAACTCACCGTCGGCGCTCCATCGTTGATGCCGAGTGTGCCGGCCTCGATCCTTTCGCCGAGGCGGAACATGCGGCCGAGATCGCGCGTCATCGCGTACGCGCTCAAGCCGTACGCTGAGCTGTTGGCGCGCTCGATGACCTCCTCTTCCGCATCGAATGTCGCGATCGGAGCGATGGGAGCAAAGGTCTCCTCGCACATGCAGGTGGCGTCGTCGGGAACCTGATCGAGAACCGTGGGTTCGAGAAAAAAGCCGGCGCGATTCGCAACGCGCTTGCCGCCCGCGAGTACTCGCGCACCCTTCGCAACGGCGTTTTCGATCTGCTGCAAGGCGCCCTCAAGCGCCGACTCGCTGATGAGCGGACCGACATCCATGCCACCCTCGAGACCGGGGCCGGTTTTGAGTTGCGCAACCGCCGCGCAGAAGCGATCAGTGAATTCTTTATGGATGCTCTTCTGCACATAAATCTTGTTCGCCGCAATGCAGGACTGCCCGGTGTTGCGGAATTTTGCGATGATAGTTTCGCGCACCGCAACGTCCAGATCGCAATCCTCGAACACGAGCACAGGCGCGAGTCCGCCAAGCTCCAGGCAAAGTGGTTTGATCGTCTCGGCTGCGCCCTCGATGAGAATGCGGCCCACACGAGTCGATCCGGTGAACGTAACTTTCCGACAGATCGCGCTTGAGAGGAACGTTCGCGAGATCATCGCGGCATCACCAAGCACGACTTGGAACACACCCGCGGGAACGCCTGCGCTCTGCATGCACTCGGCAAGATGGACTGCTGAAAGCGGCGTCTGCCCGGCCGGCTTCAGGATGACAGGGCAACCGGCGGCCATCGC
>DASYBN010000340.1:0-8206 GCA_036500785.1 Acidobacteriaceae bacterium | reverse complement strand
CGTGACAGCGCCCGTCGACATCATCTTGCACTCACTTGAACGCCTGGCGGACGCCATCGAAGCGGGGCCGCAACCACTCCAGGCGCAACCGCGCGGCATACATCTGGAAGGGCCGTTCCTCTCGCACGCGAAGCGCGGCGTGCATCCTGAGGCGGACCTGCAGATCCCAACTATTCATCTGTTCGAGCGATTTCAGCAGGCAGCGCGGGGCCATATCAATCTGCTCACGATTGCGCCCGAACTCAGCGGCGCCGCCGAGCTCATCGCGTATGCCACCGGCACCGGCGTGCGCTGCTCGTTGGGACACACCGACGCGCTTGCTTCCGAAGCACGGAAAGCGATCGACGCCGGTGCCAGCAGCGCGACCCACACCTTCAATGCAATGCGTGCACTCAATCATCGCGAACCGGGCGTGCTCGGCGTTGTCCTGGACAACGACCAGCTCTATGCCGAATTGATCTGCGATGGCATCCACGTTGCGCCCGAGCTTGTCCGGCTGTGGTGGAAGGCAAAAGGTCCGGACCGCGCGATTCTCATCACCGATGCAATGTCCGCCGCAGGAATGCCCAATGGACGATACAAACTCGGCGAGCTGGATGTCGACGTGTCGGATGGCGTGGCGCTGCTCGCCGACGATCTCGCGCGCGGCACACAGACACTGGCTGGCTCCGTGCTGACCATGGACCATGCGGTCGCTAACTTGCGTGAGTTCACCGGCGCCAGCTTAGCCGACGCTACTCGACTGGCGTCCTACAATCCTGCCGCGATGCTAGGGCGCCCCGAGCTGACGCGTCTTGCGCCGGGAGGACCGGCGAATCTCAACCGCTTCGATGCGAGCGGACATCTGGTTGCCACCTACATTCGCGGCGAGCTGGTCACCTGAATCACTGGTGTGCAGCTCAGCTATGCGGCCTTAGGCCTGCACCGTTAGGTCCAGCGCGGTTCGATCCCATCCGGCTAAGTCAGCAGCCGCTTCGTACGTACTCTGCAGAAAATCCAGCAGCGCCGCGTCAGGGTCTGCACTTCGCCGCATCGCCTCATACGGCAGAATGAACTCCCCAAAGCTGTCGTCGAATCTCGCCGCGTCCGGACGCACCTTCCACTCGCGATATCCCTTCGGCTCCGGGTACGCATAGCTGTAGAAGAACGCGCCAACCTCCTTCGTCCCCGGCCAGAAGCCCGCGCTGCTCACCTCATGCGAGTAGGCATCGCGCGTCACACTATCCGGCAGACCCGGCATGCTTGCATGCTCCGGCGCCGGCCTGCCCGAGAACCTCGTGCAGGCCATGTCCATTGCACCCCAGAAGAGATGAATCGGGCTCACCTTGCCAGTGAACCGCGCCCGAAAGATTCCAAACACGCGCTGCGTCTGCAGCAGAATCCGCCAAAAGCGCTCAACCATCTCCGGGTCATACGACTTGTGCGTCCTATCTTTCTCGAACGGGATCGCGCCCTCAATCTCCATCGGCTGCGTCCATATCTTCACCGGCGTGCCGAGCGCCTCCAGCACGATCATCAGCTTTCCGTAGAACTCCGCGACGGTCATGGCTTTCAGCCCAATCTGGCCGTGGCCGCCGTGGCTCGTCTCAAGAACGAGTTCGTGATCCAGGAAGTCGAAATCGATCTGCAGCACGCGTGTCCCATGCCACATCGGTCCCGTGGTCAGTCCGCGCGCCGTCGGATACAGCGTCACGTTCCACGAATGATTCAGCCTGGGCGTCAGCGCCAGCCGAATCTTACCGACGATCTGCATCCACAGCTGCAGTGTCGTTCCCGTCTCCGTCCAACGGTCCTTCGGGAACTCCGGCCAAACCTCCATGTGCACCTCCAGAATTGCAGCATCATACGCCCGACTACAGGCTGTTCCCTGACTTTCTAAGCCCCGACTCTTGCCCCGTCCTCCACAATCTGCCGGGCGATACAATCAACCCTGCCGATGCCCTACCAGGTTCTCGCCCGCAAATATCGCCCCACGCGCTTCTCCGACGTCGTCGGCCAGGACCACGTCACGCGCACGCTGCTCAATGCACTGTCTCAGAACCGCATCGCTCATGGGTATATCTTCAGTGGTCACCGTGGGATCGGGAAAACGACCATCGCGCGGATCCTCGCCTCTGCTCTCAACTGCCGCAATCCAATCGGCAGCCCTGAGCGCCCCACGCCAGAGCCCTGCAACGTCTGCGAGTCCTGCACCGAGATCCGCTCCGGTTCTTCCGTCGATGTCATCGAGATCGACGCCGCCACCAACCGTGGCATCGACGAAATTCGCGAGCTGCGGGATGCGGCGAGATACCGGCCCGCTCGCGACAAGTACAAGATCTACATCCTCGATGAGGCGCACCAGATCACCGACGCCGCATTCAACGCCCTCCTCAAAACACTCGAGGAGCCGCCCGAGCACATTGTGTTCATGATGGCGACGACGCAGCCCGAGGACATCCCGCAGACCATCCGCTCGCGTTGCCAGCACTTCAGCTTTCACGCCGTCAAGCTCGACGACATCGTAGGCCAGCTCCGCAGCATCGCCACGGCTGAGAATATCTCCGCCGACGATGCCACCCTCGCGCTTCTGGCTGAAGCGGGCGATGGCTCCATGCGCGATGCGCTCTCGATCATGGACCAGGCAATCGCATCAGCTCCCACCGAGAACGGCATTCCCGTGCTGAACGCCGAAGAAGTGCGTTCGCTGATGGGCACCGTCTCGAACGCCGTCTTCGAGCAGATCCTCGCCGCAGTTCACGCCAACAACTCCGCCGACGTCCTCGCCATCCTCGGCCGCCTCCTCGACGCGGGCAACGGCCCCCAGCCGCTCGCGCGCCAGTTCGTTCGCTACCTGCGCAACTGCACCATCGCCAAGATCACGAAGCTGGCGCCCGATACGGCCGCGCACGGAGTTGCTGCAGATCTCCTCCAGATCTCGCCCGAGGAACGCTCCCGCGCCGCACGCTCGGCCGCCCTGTTCACCGAAGAGGAGCTCTCGCGCTTCCTCTCCATCCTCCTCCGCACCTTCGACGACCTCGGGTTCCGGCAGGAGCCACGCTTCCACCTCGAGCTGGGCGTTCTCAAGCTCGTCCATCTCCAGCGCCTCCTGCCGGTCGAAGACCTCCTCACCCAGCTCGGCGCAACAAAAAGCTCACCCGCTCCTTCGCCCACGCCGAGTACTTCTTCTGCCATACCCCCATCTCGACCGGAGCCGCGCAGCGGCGGAGCGGATCGACCCCTGTATTCCGCATCGGGTGCGACGGTCCCGTCTGCCTCAACCTCGCCGATAGCTTCGTCGTCGGGACGGGCGGGAACGACCACAGGCCAACCCATCAAGACTCCTGCGATCCTGAGCGAACCTGCGCCAGCGGCGAAAGCGAAGGATCCCGATAGTGTCCGTCCAAGCGCGACGGCCTCGACGTTTTCAACTAATCCCACGGACGGCTCGCTCGCACTCGCCCCTGAACCCACACGCCAGGCCGAGCCCGACCGCCCTCAACTCGTTCCTCAATCAACCGCAGAAGGGACCGCTGACCTCGAGGCGCTCCAGTACACGCTCGTCTCCGCCCTCGCTGCCGTCAAAGGGCAGCAGTCCGCCTCGGACGCAATTCACGACGCGAGCCTCGCCCTCATCGGCCACACCCTGCAGATCCAGACGACACTCTCGAAAACGATGCTGCCCGTGCTCATCAACACCGAGGCGAGCCGCATCCTCACCGCCGCCCTGCGGCAGCAGCAGCCGAACCTGAAGTTCACGCTGCTGCCCGGCTCGCCAGCCGCGTCCGCAGCTTCCAAAACGAAGCGCGCTGCCGTCGGCTCTGCCACCGAACTCGCCGAAAACCATCCGGTCGTCCAAGAGGCTAAACGGCTGTTCTCGGCAGAGATCTCCAGCGTCATCGACCTTCGCGACAAAGATTAGGAATCGCCATGGACTTCAACAAAATGCAGGAGATGCTTTCGCAAGCGAGTGCCATGCGCGAGCAGATGGAACAGCGCCTGGCAGCCACAGTCGTCGAAGCCGACTCCGGTGGAGGCGCTATCACCGTCCGGATGAATGGCAAGAAGGAGCTCCTGAAGCTAACCATCGCACCATCGGCGGCCTCAGCGGCCGCCGGCGACATCACGATGCTCGAAGACCTCATTGTCGCCGCAGTCAACGCCGCCGCCCGCAAGGCCGATGATGCCATGCAATCCTCCGCCGCCAGCATGCTCGGCGGTCTCAACCTGCCAGGGCTCTAACCGCCTTACAGTCTGCTCTCTATACATGTCCCGCCTCTATCTATGGCCACCCGCTACGCTGCGCCCATGACGCGCCTGATCGACGAGCTGCGCAAGCTGCCCGGCGTCGGCACGCGGACGGCGCAGCGCTTTGCCTTCCATATCCTCCGCTCCTCTGACAACGACGCCGCCGCGCTCGCGGACTCCATTCGCGCCCTCAAAGCCGCGCTGCGCCTCTGCTCGGTCTGCAACAACATCACTGATGTTGAGCCTTGCCTCTACTGCGCCTGTCCAACTCGAAACGCGCACATCCTCTGCATCCTCGAAGAACCCACGAACATCGCCGTCGTCGAAAAGACTCGCAGTTACAATGGTTTGTACCATGTTCTCCATGGAACACTTTCACCCTTAAACGGCGTCGGCCCCGAGCAGCTCCGTCTGTCCAATCTGTGGCCTCGTCTCGCCGAAACTCAGGAGCTGATCCTCGCCACGTCGCCCACCGTGGAAGGCGAAGCCACCGCGCGCTATCTTGCCGACGAAGCCCACCGCCAATTCCCCACCCTCACCATCACCCGCATCGCCACCGGCGTCCCAGCCGGCTCCGACATCGAGTACGCCGATGAGGTCACGATCACACGCGCCCTCGAAAACCGCCGCGCACTCTGACGGCTCCCGGGCCAAACGAAGTCCTCTAGCCGGCGCATGCCATCGTTCCCCTCAGGGTCTGCATCATCAGAGCCGCCGCGGCCGTAAACTCATCCGCCGCTCCGCTCCGAACGCCCGTAAGCTCCGTTAGCAGGCGGTTGCGCTCTGCGCAGGTCAACCCCCGCGACTCCTCAGACATCATTGCGACCTCGTTCTTCGTCATGGCATCCATCAGCTCCGCTCCTGCCTTTCTCCGCTCCTCCAAAATCTCTCGCGGAGAGTCCGCCGCCGCATCCGGCCTGCCGCCTGCCGAGCGCGTCAGGACCGAGTTCTCCAGCCGCGAGACCTCCGCCGCCATACGCTCCAGCACGGGCGCAATCCTGCCCCGGATAATGGCGTCCAGCGCCGCATTGCCACCGCATCCACGCGCCACAAATGCCCCACAAAGATACGTGTCCCGGGCCTGGTCCATCCCCGTCATGACTCGGATGACCTGGTGCTGCGTGCCGCTGGCCGCTCCGTGCACATCCAGCGCTGACTGCAGCTTCTGTGACGCCTCGTGCCCCAGACGGAGCGCCGCAACCTCACGATGCAGGCTCAGATAGAGCGGTGTTCCAGGCCCGCGATCCAGCTGGTCTGTCAGAGATGCCGGACACCCCGGCCGACGGATGCCTGTCGGCTCGGTCTTTCGCGAACCAGCCGGCTGATCCTGCCCCCAGAATCGTCCCGCGACAGCGCACATGCCGATCAGCACGATAATTCGCCAGACTGCGAACATGCAGCTAACCTTACCCCAGATTGAGTGGAGCCCAACTCAATGCAAACGGAAGTCGATCGTCATGATCGTCGCCACGTCGGTGGGTCTGCCGTTCAGTAGGTACGGCTGGTAACGCCGCCCGTACACCTCGCGCACAGCGGCTCCGCGCAGCAGATGGTGCCCGCTGACCGCCTCGGCGCGAATCACCGAGCCATCCTGCCCCACAACTGCCTCGACCATCACCCTGCCCTGGATGTGCGCCAGCTTCGCCATTTTCGGATAGTCCGCCGGGGGGGCGTACACCAGGCGCGCCGTCATCAGGGCCGGCGACGCTCCGACCCTCGCCGGAGCCATGTACTTCGGCAGCACCTCCGGAGCCGTGAGCGTGGCAGCGTCGTCGTCCCTCGCAGCTTCCGCGGATCGAGATGGCAACGCAGAGGCATGCCCGCGAGCACTTCCTGTCCTGGGAACCACCCGCAAACTTTTCGTCTCCGGCGTGCTCGCTACCACGGGCGGCGCGGACTGGACCCGTTGCGGCGGCAGCGTTTCGTTCGCTTCGGGCGGCGGCGTCTCATACGGTTGATTCGGATCGCGCAGCGGAATCAACAGTCGCTTGTGAACGAAGAGGCCCGCACAGAACGCCAGTACCAACGCGCAGGCAATGCATGCCCACATCCACGGGCGCCACGCTGGCCTTGCGGGATCTTCGGCGACCAGTACCTCACGGTGACTCCCCTGCGCGAACGTGGGCAGCGGTGCGGAGTCGACACCCGACTCAGCGTCACCCTTTCGCTCCTGCGCGATCGCCTCCGCCGGTTGCACGCCAGCCACAACCTGCGCACGATAAAACAGGTCGCCGTTCGGATGTGGCGGATGCTGAACAGACTCGGCCGGTGCGGTCTCACCAGTTGGAGCAGCCGACAGATCTGCTCCCGGGGACCCAGCATCGTTCGGCAGTTGGGGACCCTCCGGCCTGTCTGAAGCAGGTTTGGCTGCCGCTCCGGGATTCCACCGCGAACGGAACACGCCTTCTACAAATGCCATCACCTGGCGTACCCCTTCGCGAACCTCAGGCGCCGTGGCGTGCTCCACCTCCGGCCCGACGACCGCTGTGGTGACCAGTTCGACGAGTTCCAGCCGCGACAACCCATCTCGCTGGCGATAGATCACCGTCCGCACCAGGGATGCTACATCGTCGCGGAAGCTTACGTCGGCCGCCAGCCGCTCTGCGAACGGCGGCAGGTCACCCGCGGAGCCAAAGCTCACTCCGCGGGACCTGAAAAACTCGTGAAATTCTTCAATATGCCGCTGCAGGCCGCTGGGGGGCGGCTCCGCCGGCACGAGCCTGTACATCGAAGCCATGCGCATTACTTTAGATGCGTATCTCCGGCTCCGCTACCGCTTCCCGAGCCGCGCGGCGAATCAATCAGACCCCGAGGCCACCCTCAGATCGCCGCCGGTCATCTCCTTCGGCAGGTCCAATCCGATCAACCCCAGAACTGTGGGTGAAATGTCCCGCAACGACCCATCCTCACGCACGCCGATGCTCTTACCCCGTTCGGTTACGAGGATGAACGGCACCGGGTTCGTCGTATGCGCCGTATGTGGGCCGCCCGTCGAGGGATCGATCAGCATCTCCGCATTGCCGTGGTCCGCGGTGATGATCCAGCTCGCTCCAGCCGCTCGCACTGCGTTGTATATTCTGCCGAGCTGCACGTCGATCGTCTCGACCGCTCGCACCGTCGGCTCAATCTTGCCGGAGTGCCCCACCATATCCGCGTTCGCGAAGTTAACGATCAGCACATCGAAGGCTGTGTCCTTCACCGCGCGCTCGACGATGTCTCCAATGCCCTCCGCCGACATCTCCGGCGCAAGATCGTAGGTCGCAACCTTCTTCGACTGCACGAGCTCGCGGTCCTCGCCTGCAAACGGCTTTTCGATGCCGCCGTTGAAGAAGTACGTCACATGCGCATACTTCTCTGTCTCCGCGACGCGCAGATTGCGAAGCTCATACTTTGCCATCACGTTCGCCAGCAGATTCTCCATGCTCTCCGGAGGAATCACCGCCGGGAGTGCGAACTTCGAATCGTACTGCGTCATGCAGATGTACGTGAGATCGTGCGGCGTGCTCTCCACCGGAATCTCCGCCTCCAGCTCCGCGGCCCTGGGCAGCGAGATGCCGCCATCCGCTGCAAGCCCCGACCGTCGCGTCAACACCCGCGTGATCTGCCGCACGCGGTCGGCGCGGTAGTTGAAGCAGATCAGCGCGTCGCCGTCGGCGATTTTCGCAACTGGCTCGCCGTTCTCATCGACACACACAAACGGTTCGATGAACTCATCCGTAATGCCGTTGTTGTAGCTCTCATGCACGCGCGCGATCGGATCGCTGAACGCTCCACCCTCGGCCGATCCCGTCACCATTGCGCGAAACGCCTTCAGTTCGCGCTCCCAGCGCAGATCGCGGTCCATCGCGTAGTAGCGTCCGCTCACGCTGGCGAGCTTGCCGACACCGTACTGCTGAAATACCTGCTCGAGCTCTTCGAGATAGCCGGCGCCGCTGGTCGGCAGCGTGTCACGGCCGTCCATAAACGCATGCACGTACAC
>DASYBN010000339.1:0-1967 GCA_036500785.1 Acidobacteriaceae bacterium | reverse complement strand
CTGCGGCTGAGGGTCACCGAGCTCCTTATGGAGGGCGGCGACCCGTCGTTGCGGGGCGACGAGCCCGTACGCACCCGTGCTCTCTACCCTCAGTATAGGGCAGAACTCGTGTTGCCGCTCGAGGTGAGCGGCTACACGGATTTCTACGCCTGCCAGCATCATGCGGCGAACGCCGGAGCGATCTTACGGGGAGATGCTTCGCTACCCCCCAATTGGCTCAGCATCCCAATCGGATATAACGGCCGAGCGTCGACCGTCGTCGCGAGCGGGAGCGATATCCGACGGCCGCTTGGGCAGACGCTTCCCACGGGCGCGGACCTGCCGGTCTTCGGCCCCACGCGCCGCCTCGATTTCGAACTAGAGATAGGTGCGGTCATCGGCGTGCCATCGAAGATGGGTCAGCCTGTTACGGTAGCGGACGCCGAGGAGATGATCTTCGGGTACGTACTGCTCAACGATTGGTCGGCCCGAGACATTCAGGACTGGGAGTACCGTCCTTTAGGTCCCTTTCAGAGCAAAGCTTTCGCGACCTCGATCAGCCCCTGGATCGTCTGCAAGGATGCGCTCAAGCCATTTAGAGTCTCGACGCCGGAACGCCGGCGCAGCCTGCTTCCATATCTTCGCGAGCCCGGACCGATGCTCTACGACATCGGGCTGGACGTGGTCCTCGAATCAGCAAGTGGCGGATCGCGGACTACCATCTGCCGCACGAATTACCGAGAGATGTATTATTCGGCTCCGCAACTGATCGCGCACCATGCGGTGGGCGGCTGCAAGATGAACGTCGGCGACCTGATCGGCTCGGGAACCGTCTCCGGCCTGGCCCCCGATAGTTGCGGCTCCCTGCTGGAGCTTTCCTGGAGCGGCGCCCGTCCCCTTCGACTCGAAAATGGCGAGACGCGGTCGTTCCTCGAAGACGGGGACCGCGTGACGCTGTATGGCTACGCAAGCACGCGGGATTATCGCATCGGTTTTGGCGAGTGCAGCGGCCTGATCCTGCCCTCCCCGCCTGAGCTAGCCTGGTGATTTTGCCGCGGACAAATGGGCCAAGAAACCATTTTCAGTCGCATCGGTCCTTGACTTTGTAAGACGACCGGTCATATTGAACACCGTGCCGAGAGAAAGCCTCAAAGAACCTATCCTTGCTGCAGCTGTGAAGTTGCTGCATCAGAAGGGATTCAATGCCACCGGGGTGCAAGACATCACCGAAGCCGCAGGCGTGCCCAAGGGTTCCTTCTACAATCATTTCGAAAGCAAGGAAGCGCTCGGAATTGAGGTGCTGGAACGCTACTGGCAGGCCGAGCTAAATTCGCTGAAGATACTTGAGGGCACTGACGTCGCGCCGGTTGGCCGTCTGAAGGCTTATTTCCACAAACTCAATCTCAGGGCGCGCAAGCTTGATTACCGATATGGCTGCCCTATCGGGAATCTGGGAGAGGAGATGTCCGATCAAAGCCCTGTGTTTCGCGAGCGGCTGGCGACCATCTTCGGAGTCTGGAGTCGCGCGATTGAAGCCTGTGTCAGAGAAGCGCAGGCAGATGGATCGCTTCGGCGCGATCTCGCTGCCAAGACGATCGCTTCCTTCCTGCTGAATTCCTGGGAAGGCGCACTGTTGCGGTCCAAGGTGGATCAGGGGTGGGGGCCCCTCGGGGAGTTTGAAGAAGTCGCCTTCACCGCCCTCGCTAAGTAAGCCTGCGACAGGGTTAGAATACGTACGGTCTTCTTCAAAACCCAGATTGGAGCAAGTTCAAAATGTCTAATTTCACGGCCGCAGCACCTCGATTACCCGTTGATCCAAGAGACCGCGGTGACGTCATCGACCTCGTTAATCGCTTCTGGGTGGCTGTCGATGAGTGGGACCTGGAAGCCATGTTCGCAGCGTATACGGAGGATGCGGTCGTTCACCACCCTCTTGGTGTGGTCCGCGGCTATGACGCGTTCCGGAAGTTCTTCGACGCCTATCGACC
>DASYBN010000338.1:0-4268 GCA_036500785.1 Acidobacteriaceae bacterium | reverse complement strand
GAACCCTTTGTCATGTTGCGCGACGGCCACTGTTTCCGTGACCTGAGCATCGCCACCTGTACCCACGCGCGCATCCGGCCGAACGTCGCCTTCGAAAGCGACCAGTTCAGCAGTGTCCTTGGCATGGTTGCCGCCGGCGTCGGCATCTCCATCGTTCCCGAAATGGCGGTTGACCGAAACGCGGGCTGCGGATTCGTGCGCCTCAGCGATCCTCGCGCCATTCGCACCATCGTCGTCGCTGTGCTGCGCGGGCGCAGCTTCAACCGCGTTCAGCAGAACTTTCTGTCGGCGATCTCAGGCGGGATCGAGCGGCGATCACGGCCGAAGAAGATATGAGTTGTCTTCGCAACAACCGCTGTCCTATTCTTCTTGCCGGTTGAGGACTCAGGATGACTGAAGACATCAGCACGCGCAGACGCACACCCTATACGCCGAGGCCGGAGACATTGGCCCTGCTGCGCGTGTCAGGCAATCCCATCAACGGTGTGGGCGAGACTGAACAACGCAGGGCGTCGCCATTCTTCTGGCATCCGCCGGACAAGCACCCGTACGGCGATTTGCAGGCCGCGGCGAGGCAGAGCTCGCGAAAGTGTCCGGGCGCCATGGAAGCGTTTGCGGCGGCGTATACCCATCCGGAGCTGGCCTCAATCGCGGAGCAGCGCAGACAGGCGACGAGCGAGGAGTTCGCCGCCGAGGTGCGCGAGTTTGCGCTGAGCCACGAGGCGGACGCGATCGGGATTACGCCGATGGACCCTTTGTATGTGTTCGAGGGCTACACGATCGAAGAGCCGTGGGTGATCGTGCTGGCGCTGGCGCACAACTATGAACGTCTGAAGCAGGTGCCGTCGGATGAAACAAACGGCGTAGGCGTTGTGGACGTGGCTGAACAGTATGGGCGCGGCACGCGATCCTCCTACGCGCTGGCGAACTGGATTCGTGCGCAGGGATACAGCGCGCATGCGTATCCCGGGCCAATGGCCGATGCGCTGCTGCTGATTCCGCCGGCCATTCAAGCGGGTCTGGGCGAGTTGGGTAAGCACGGTTCCCTGATCAGCCCGCACTTCGGTTCGGGCGTGCGGCTCGCCGGAGTGACAACGGACATGCCACTCGTAGCGACGAAGCCGCTGCGCTTTGGGGCAGACGATTTCTGCAACAACTGCCAGGCGTGCACGCGGGCCTGCCCACCGGGAGCGATTCTGCCCGAGAAGCAGATGGTGCGCGGCGTCAAGCGATGGTATGTGGACTTTGATAAGTGCATCCCGTACTTTGCGGAGGCGGCTTCGTGCGGGATCTGCATTGCAACGTGCCCGTGGACGCGGCCGGATGCGCGGCCGAAGCTGCTGGCGAGGATGGCCGAACGAGGCAGCGTGCCGCCGACGTAGTTCTTGTGAAACCTAAGCGGGCTGGGCTAGAAGCTCGAGAGCGCCGCGTTCCTTGAGCACATCCGCCACGCGCTGGCCGAGCTCTTCCGGCGCAATTCCATGGGGCACCCGCTCGAGCACCTGAGCGATCTGCTCCCCATCCGGTGAGACGACCATCGCATGCAGGTGCCAGCTCGAATCCACCAAATGACAAAAGGCGCCCAGAGGAAGATTGCATCCGCCGCCGAGCGCGTGCAGAACGGCGCGCTCCGCTGCAACAGCAAACGCCGTATCCCGGCAGTTGAGTGCCGCAACCGCGGCGTGCACAGCCGGATCAGTCGAGCGGGAACCATCCGCACTGTGAATTCCGGTCGCGTGTGGACATCGAACCTCAACAGCAAGCGCACCTTGACCTGGCGCGGGGCAGAGCTCGTCCACCGGGAATCTCTGGTGCACGTGCTCGGTCCGATTGAGGCGGTCGAGACCGGCAGCTGCCAGCACCAGCGCGTCCGCCTGGCCCTCTTGCCACTTGCGCAGCCGGGTGTCGACGTTGCCGCGGAGTGGAACGAACGTGAGATCAGGACGGAGCGCCAGAAGCATCGCCTGTCGGCGCGGCGAGGTCGTTCCAATCCGCGCCCCGGAAGGCAGCATGTGCAAACCCCAGAAGCTCTCGCACACAAAGGCGTCGCGTGCGTCGCCGCGCGCCGGGATTGCCGCCAGCGCGAACCGCGGGTCCAGCTCCGTCGGCAAATCTTTGAGCGAGTGGACGGCGAGGTCGATACGTCCGGCGGCCAGCGCGTCCTCGATCTCTTTGATAAAAATTCCCTTCGCATCCAGCGCAGAGCCGTCCGGGAACGTCGCCGGCGCTTTGAAACCAGGCTCCTGCATCCGGTCGCCTGTGGTGCGAATGATCTCGACGGAGACGGCATGGCCGCGCGCGCGCAGATGCTCGGCGATGTGGTTGGCCTGCCAGAGTGCGAGCTCGGAGCCGCGGGTGCCGATGCGGAGAGTAGAGGTGCTCATCGCCTTAAAGGATACGCGTGCCGAGGTATGCTTCGCCAAAGTGAGATACTTGCGCGGACAAGAAGGGGGTGTGAATGAGAGTTCTGCTGTTCGGTGCGACCGGGATGGTAGGACAAGGCGTTCTGCGCGAGTGCATGGAGGCGCCGGATGTGACGGAGGTAGTCGCAATCGTTCGGTCGCCCCTCGACCGCATTCCGTCGCTGAAGCTGACCGAGATGATTCACCGCGATTTCTTCAACTGGAGCGGCGTCGATTTGAGCGGCTTCGACGCCTGCTTCTTCTGCCTGGGTGTGTCGGCGCTGGGCAAGAAAGAGGCGGAGTACAGGCGCGTTAGCTATGACCTGACGATTGCGCTCGCGGAGGCGCTGCTGAAGCAGTCGCCTCAGGCGGTATTCGTGTATGTCTCCGGCGCGGGAACGAACGCGCAGGGCAGGCAGATGTGGGCGCGGGTGAAGGGCGCGACGGAGAATGCACTGCTTGCGATGCCGTTTCGCGCTGTGTACTGCTTCCGGCCCGGATACATTCAGCCGCTGCACGGCGTGCGTTCGAAGGTCGGCTGGTACAACGCGATGTATTCCATGCTCGGATGGGCCGAGCCACTGATGCTGCGCTTCGCCCGCAAGTACGCCACAACCACCGAGACCGTGGGCTGCGCAATGCTCACCGTGGCCAGAAGCGGCTGGCCGCAACATGTCTTCGAGAGCACGGAAATCAATGCTGCGGCGGAGCAGCCGCCTCCCGCGGCATCTGCTCGATCCTGATCGGCGGGATCCCAACGATCTCATATGTCCCGGACGCAATGCCGATTCCAGCTGCGTCGAATTCATCCATGATCTCGCGGCTGATGCGATTCTTCACGCCACGGATATCATGCGTTCGAACCAGGAAACGCACCGCAAACTCGATCCAGTTATCCGTGATGCGCATGTAGCTGCGCGGCTTGAGGTCGGCGGCTTCGATAAAGAAGCGCTCCTTCAGCCGGTCGAGCTCGGGCTGAGCGAGATTCGCAATGTCCTCAGTGTGCCGCTCGATCGCTTTCAGGATGATCGGCTCGGCGCGGTGACGGTCGCCGTACACAATCGGAAAATGCATCTCCTCCCAGATGTACGGGAAGTCGCGAGTGTAGTTGTAAACAGGTTCATCAAAAATGGACGAGTTCGCGATCGTCACGATGCGGCCGGAGTACTGCCGCGACTGCACCCACATCCCGGGGTCCTCGTCCTGCACGCTCGGCGGCTCGCCCATCTCCATGATCACCGTCTGGATGAAGTTCAGGCTGATCACGTCCCCGCGAATCGATCCCATCTTGATGCGGTCGCCGACATTGAAGGTCTTGCCGCGCAAAATAACGAAGTAGCCGGCGAAGCTCGTGATGACCTTCTGCAGCGCAAACGCCACACCGGCCGACACCAGACCCACGCCCGTCGTGAGCCGCGCGGGATTGTCGAACCAGATGGAGCAGAAGCCGATAACCGCGAGAAGAAAAGTTGTGAGGCTAACGCCCTGGCGCGCCCAGAAAGCGGTCTTCTGCCGGTCGCCACCGAACGTGCGCGCGATCAGACGCAGGATCTTCGAGAGGGCGTAAAGAAACGCGAAGAGGATCAGCGTGAAGAGCAGCTTATGAGTGTTCTGCGCATTGAATCCGAGCAGCTTCACGCCGCCAATCGTCAGCGCGTGGTTGGGGCCGGTGAACTGGATGATCGGACCAGACATGACGGATGGGATGCTCTGCGGCTGAAAAGAGGAAGGACCCGCGGAAAGCGCAGGTCCTAGCGGCTCAATTGCGGCTCAGCGGCGTCCGGACCTCTTCGCCGCGCCCTTGCGGCCAGCGCTCGAGCGTCCACCGCGCGCTCCCGAAGACTTCTTCGCCGACGATTTCTTGGC
>DASYBN010000337.1:0-2038 GCA_036500785.1 Acidobacteriaceae bacterium | reverse complement strand
CGACGAGCTCTACGCCAGCCTGACGAATACACACGCAAATTTCGAGACTCCGTGCGGGTCGTATGCGCAGTTCAAGCTGACGCGGTATCTTCTGCGCGTGACGCGCGACGCCCGCTACGGCGACAGCATGGAACGCGTCATGTACAACACTGTGCTCGGTGCGAAGCCGCTCGAGGATAACGGCGAAGCGTTCTACTACTCGGATTACAACTTCGATGCGAGGCGCGTGTATAAGCACGCGCGGTGGCCGTGCTGCTCGGGAACGTTGCCGCAGGTTGCAGCGGATTACCGGATCAATATTTATCTTCGAGCGCCTCGGGCCGTTTACGTGAACCTGTATGTGCCGTCAACGGTGCGATGGACAGAGAATGGGGCGGCGCTCACGATGACACAAGAGGGCGACTATCCGTATGAAGATCGCGTGACGTTCACGTTGACAACTTCCCGGCCTGTTGACTTGACGATGCACTTCCGAATCCCAGAGTGGGCGGAGAGGACCGCGATTCATGTGAATGGGAGAGCGCAGCCGGATGCTGGGGCTCCGGGGCAGTTTGCCGCAATTCGACGGAGATGGAATTCAGGCGATCGCGTGGAGCTGGAACTTCCGCTGAAGATGCGCCTGGAGCCGCTGGATGCGCGGCACCCGAATACGGTAGCTCTGGTGCGAGGCCCGCTGGTCCTGATGGCTGTGAAACAGACTCAGGATGGCCCATTGCCGAAGGTGACGCGAGAACAACTGCTTTCTGCTCGCCGCGTGAGTGAACGGCAGTGGGAGGTGAGTGCGGCCGATGGGCCGATGACGCTGCTACCGTTTTCCTCGCTTGGAGAGCGCCCCTACACGACGTACTTGAATCTTGCTTGATGCAAGACGAGAGCGCGGTTGTGTCGCGGTCAGGTCTTCATGCGCCGGTATTGACGTGCAATTGCTGAAAGCCTTTGCTAGGTCGCCGTCCGGTTATCTCCCGCTCCGCGGACGGGATTTCCTGCGGTCCTTTGGAGCAGGCGCATAGCCGGTGGTTGCTCGCACGACCAGCTGGGTTGGAATGACGGGCTGCTCAACGGCCTTGCGGTGCTCGATGCTTCCGATGAGAAGGTCGAGCGCAGTGCTCGCGATCCTCTCCGAAGATATTCTCACTGTGGTCAGCGGCGGAACTGTGAACTGCGCCATGTGAATGTCATCGAACCCGACGATGGAGACGTCTTGCGGGACGCGCAGTTGTCGATCTGACGCGGCGTGCAGAGCTCCAATCGCGGTCATGTCGTTCGAGCACAAGATTGCAGTGGGACGGTCCGGGAGAGACAGAAGCTTTTCAGCCCCTTTGAATCCGCTCTCCATCGTGTGGTCGCCTTCTGGCAGGTAGCTTGCTGGAACGCGGACACCGATCTGGCGCATGCCATCCAGGAAGGCCTGCCGGCGCGCATTTGAATTATCTACCCGCAGCGGGCCGCTGATAAAAGCCATACGGCGGTGGCCCAACACCGCGAGGTACTGCACAGCCTCGCGAATGCCGCAGCCGAAGTCCACATGGACGGGCTGCACGCCGCGAATGTCGGAAGAACCGATAGATACGACGGGAAGGCCGCGTTCCGCCAGGGCGCGCAGAAGTTCTTCGTCCGCGCCGAAGGTCATCATGGCGACACCGTCGACCTTCCGCTCATCCATGCGTCGCAGGCAATCCAGTTTGCGGTCCGGCTGATCGCTTGTGGAAGCGATCAGCAGGTCGTAACCACGCTGCGCGGCGAGCGTCTCAAAGCTCTGGATGAGCTCCGGATAGAAGGGATTGGTGATCAGCGTGATGATCAATCCCACGATGTGGCTGCGTCCCGACACGAGCGTGCGCGCGTGGGTATTCGGTCTGTATCCAAGCTCCGCGACGGCTTTATTCACACGAGCAGCCAGGCTACGGTTCACCGTCTGGCTTCCGTTGATCACTCGTGACACCGTGGCGATTGACACCTGTGCTCGTTTGGCAACGGTGTGAATGTCGACTTGCTGCTGAGCACGTTTTGACATGCGAACGTTAGTAAACGTTTTCAA
>DASYBN010000336.1:0-2753 GCA_036500785.1 Acidobacteriaceae bacterium | reverse complement strand
CCTTGGAGGATTCCAGGCCAACGCCACCTTCTCATGGCACACCGGCTTCCCCTGGACTCCCGTGACGGGCACACTCAACACGGTGCCGATTGTCGATGGCGCCGCGGTGCAGAACATCGTGCGGCCATTGGCGTACTACGGCGGGGCTGGATCCAGTTGCTCCACCGGTGCGTTTACCTCCGGCTCCAACTTCCCAAATCGCGCTGGAGCAGGCGGCGGCACCAACTACTTCTCCACCACACTTCCTCCGCTAGGCGTTTATTCGCCGGGAATCGGGCGCAACAGCTTCCGCGGTCCCTGCTATCACGACATCGACCTCAGCGTCGCGAAGGAGTTTGCGCACGAGTTCGGCGCACACAACACCCTCCTGCGGCTGCAGGCCAATATGTACAACGTCTTCAACACCGAACAGCTCCAGCCCATCACCTTCAACACTAGTGCCTCGTACATCCAGAATGCCTACTTCGGCTACGCCACGGGAGCTGATTCCGGCAGGGTGATCGAGCTGTTGGCGCGAATACAGTTCTGACCTCTCAATGTTGCATTCGAGAGAGGGTGCTGCCCGCGGCGCACCCTCTCTCTTTCCTTCTCTCACAAACGCATCGCGGAGCACGTCGGCGTGCGGGCCCGGACCGGTTCAGGGCCGCACGGCCACACTCACGCTTGCCCCGGCCCCAAAGAGCGCCTCCTGCTGCACCTTGCCGCCAGTTCTATGCCGCGCAGCAAGGGCACGATCACGCACTCAAGGAGTAATGCTTCATGTTTAATCTGCGCGCGCTGACGGTCATCCTCACCAGTACGCTCACGCTCACGCCTGTCGTGCTCGCGCAGGACGCGAGCCCTGTTCCCGTCGCGCTCACCGTCGACGCCGCAGCCTCCACCACACCATTTCCCCACTTCTGGGAGAAGACCTTCGGCTCCGGCCGCGCCATCCTTGCCCTGCGCGAAAGCTATCGCGACGACCTCACCACCGTGAAGGACGCAACTGACTTCGATTCCGTTCGCTTCCACGGCATCTTCAACGACGAGGTCGGCCTCTACGATCCCGACCGCCGCTCCATCGAGTTCGCCCAGACTGCGGGCAAGCAGGGCACGACGCTGGCCAACTCGGCCTACAACTTCTCCTACGTCGACCAGATCTACGACGGTCTCCTCGCCCGCCACGTGCGCCCGTTCGTCGAGCTGAGCTTCATGCCGAAGAAGATGGCCGCCGATCCCAACAAGCTTCATCCGTTCTGGTATCACCCGAACGTCTCGCCGCCAAAAAACTACGACGACTGGGACGCGATGATCCGCGCGTTCGCGCAGCATCTCGTCGACCGCTATGGGCTTGATGAAGTGGCGCACTGGAAGTTCGAAGTCTGGAACGAGCCGAACCTCGACTTCTGGGGCGGCGATCCCAAGCAGCCCACCTACTTCGAGCTCTACGATCACACCGCACGCGCCATAAAGTCCGTTTCGCCGCGCCTGCAGATCGGCGGCCCGGCGACCGCGCAGGCCGGCTGGGTCATACCATTTCTGCAGCACGTCAAGGAAGCCAACGTGCCCGTCGACTTCGTCTCGACGCACGTCTACGGCAACGACTCTGCGCGCGACGTCTTCGGGACCGACGAACACATCCCGCGCGATCAGATGGTCTACCGCTCCGTGAAGAAGGTGCACGACGAGATCGCCGCCTCACCTTTCCCAAACGTTCCGCTCATCTTCTCCGAGTACAACGCGAGCTACGCCAACGAGCCGAACGTCACCGACACCGACTACATGGGCCCATGGCTCGCCAACACCATCCGCCTATGCGACGGCCTGGTGAGCAACATGGCCTACTGGACATTCTCGGACGTATTCGAGGAGCAGGGCGTCGTGCGCTCGCCGTTCTACGGCGGCTTTGGCCTTGTGGCGGCGGACGAGATTCCCAAGCCGTCGCTCAACGTCTTCCGCGCTCTGCACAAGCTCGGCGACGAGCGCATCCGCGTCGACTCCGACTCGGCACTCGCCACCACCAGCTCCAATCATCGCCTCGCCCTCGCGCTCTGGGACTACGCTCCACCCGACGGCATTGGAGCGCACTACACGATGCCCACCGGACCCGCAGGTCCTTCCAAGGCATTCACCGTCACGATCGAACACGTCCCCGCCAACGCCGCCGTCGAGATCTGGCGCGTCGACGATGACCACGGCAACGTGATCAAAGCGTTCAACGCGATGGGCCGGCCTGCCGATCTCACGCCGCAGCAGATCGCTCAATTGCGCTCTGCCGGCGCGATGGCTGCGCCCGAGCACACGCATCTCCGCAGCGGTAAGCTTGAGCTCACCGTGCCGCCGCACGGCCTCGCCGTCGTCCTGATCGGGCCCTGATCCGTCAAACACACAACATGAACCGCCGCCACGCTCTCCGACTCTTCGCCTCGAGTGCAGCGCTGGCGGCGCTGCCGCTGCCCGTCCGCGCGCAGAGACGCGTGCTCTCGGGCGCTGAAACCGCAGGCTACAAGCTCTCCTTCGCCGAGCTCGCGTTTCTCGATGAGCTCGAGCGTCGCGCCTGCATGTTCTTCGTGGATCAAGCGAGCCCCACCACCGGCCAGGTGCTCGATCGCGCCAGGGCCTTCGATCCACCTGGCTTGCGCGACTCTCGTCGGATGGCCTCGATCGCGGCGACCGGCTTCGGTCTAGCTGCGCTTTGCATCGCCGACAGCCGCGATTTCGTCCCGCACAACACTGCAATCGAGCGCGTTCGGTCCACGCTGCGCTTCCATCGC